>DBJV01000081.1:10430-12623 GCA_002297185.1 Christensenella sp. UBA767 | reverse complement strand
CTGCTACTCAAAAAGCAGGTGCTTGACGCACTGCCGATGCGCTCGCGCAAGAAATCGCTCTCGGATTGGACGGGGACGATAGTTATGCTTGCGCTCGTTGCGGTTATGATTGCCGTGTTCGTGATGGTTTTCTCTCGTTTTGCCCAGACTTATACGGCGATTAAAATCAACCGCGTTCCCGACGTTGCGGCAAGACAATACGAGATTATGTCAATCGGATATTTTGCGCTTATCGTACTGTTTGCGATATTCGGCGTGAGCGCGCTTTGCCATACGCTCTTTGAAAACAGCGATATAAATATTCTCATTACGATGCCGTTCTCTTCGACGGAAATATTCCTCTCAAAACTTACATCGGTGTATTTCAAACAAGCGATTTTGTCGCTGGTGTGCGTGCCTGTGTTCAACTTTACGTTCTTCTGCACGACGGATACGCTGTCGGCGTACGGCGGCATTATGACTTTCGTCGTAGCACTGGCACTTCCCATTATTCCGCTTGCGATTGCGTCTATGATAGTTCTTCCATTCTACTATCTCAAACGCCTCGTAAGCACCAACTATATTCTTACTTTCGTAGTTATCACGGCTCTTGCGGCTCTGTTCTGCTGGGGCTATTCTTATATTTTCAGAGTTGCGCAAAGCCTCTTGACAAGCGGTAAAATCACAACTCTCTTCAACGAAAAAGTTATGACGGGGATATTGCATTTTACAAAATACAACTACCCTGCAAACTTGTTTGCATCCATTATGCTCGGGCGCGAAATCGGCAAAAACATAGGCATACTTATTGCTATTATAGTCGTGGCTCTTGCGCTTTGTCTGGTGATAGTGCGCGCGATATTCATTCAGGTTACGCACTCCAACATCAACTTCGGCATTCCGCACGCAAAGAGAGAGCAACTGCATTTTGTCAAGAGAAGTCGATTTGCGTCGTTGCTTGCAAAAGAGTTTATGATTGTAACTCGCACGGCGGACTATGCGTATATGTATCTTACAACCGCCGCCGTTATGCCGGTTATGGCGTTCTACTCGGCAAAGATGGCGTCGAGCATGGTCGTGGGACTTTTCGGCAGCGATATGGACCTTACCTTTGAGATATGCACGTTTATCGTGATACTCTACTCCACACTTACCAATACGTTCTGCTCCACCAACATTAGCCGCGACGGATATATGTCTATGACTCAAAAGACTTTGCCCTATTCGCCATCGTCCATACTCGGCTCCAAAATAGTATTTTGCGCCATAGTGGCAGAGGCGAGCCTTGCGATTGCGTGCATTGTGCTTTGCGCGACGGGCATAGAGAGCGTTGTGGACGGAATAGTCACGTTTATCGCCGCATCGGCGTTTGCGTTTGCGCAAATCGTAGGCGCAACCAAAAAGGATTTGGCAAATCCGCACTTCTCGAGAGCGGAGGACGGGCAGATAAGAGAATCAAATTCAACCGTATCGTCCGTGCTTGCGATAGGATTGGGTATGAGTTTTCTCATCGGATTTGCACTGCTGTTCTCGTCGTTTGCGCCGCTTTTCAAGGGCGGTCAACCCGAGGTGAACAAAGCCGCAAGTTACGCTATTGCGATATGCTTGCCAATAGCGATGCTGGGCGCGGCACTCGGATATTTCTTTGTAAATCTCAAAAAGACGTACGCAAATTTGGACACGGAGGACTGATATGAAAAAAATCGTTACTGCACTTATGATCGTACTGCCTCTGGTGTTCCTCATCGCACTGTTTGCCGTAACAAACGTTGCGAGCGTGACGGCGGATATTTCGGCAAGTTCTATCCGCATAGGAAACAAGGGCGACAACGGTATATTCTCATTTGACCTTGCAAACTACGAACATCCTATGTATGAAAGCGACCTTGCGGTTGAGGTGCTGCCCTACAAGGCGAAGAACCGCGCTTACTCCCTTACCGTCACAGACGCACATACGGGAGAGGCAAGCGATATAGTGAGCCTCAACAGCGACGGCTCGTTCAGCCTCAACGACGTGGGTATTGCAAAACTCACATATACGAGCAAGGACGGCGGATATTCGGACAGCGTCGTGTTTAATATCGGCTCGAGCGGTATTTTGGAATACACCCCCACCCTCTCGGACGTACAAGGCAACGTTATTTCTCTTGACAGAAACGGCGACGATTACTCCGCCGTGGTGAATACAGGCACGTTTATACTCGGCGGCGACTA
>DBJV01000081.1:0-10333 GCA_002297185.1 Christensenella sp. UBA767 | reverse complement strand
AGCGGAAGAGTGTATGCGTACTTCGATACGGACACGACTGTTAAAATGCACGTCGTGAACGCATTTGGACAAACCGTGACTAAACGCATAGCGTTTAAGGTGCGCAAAGACGGCGACGTATCCGTAAACGGCGAGATTGCGCCTGCAAGTTCGACGAGCAACGTGCCTACAGTTATTGCGCCGCTCAATACGAAACAATTTACCCTTTTCGTCGATTACGACGGCGTAACGGACGGAAATATACAAATATCGGGCATCCTCGGCGCAACGTACTCCGTGCGCAAACTGGACGAGGTGAACGACCACTCGTATGCAATCGACGTGACGTTTGCAAATCCCGTGACTTCACCGACTTCAAACATAAGATGTTCTATTAAAGTCGGTGACGATACGGCGAGCGTGCGCCACTTCAGATTGTCCTTTGCGGACGTCGATTTCTCCGTAAACTCCTTCGGAAACCCCGACGGAAAGGGCGGATTGGTACTGTTCGAGGGTGCGAACACCAAATTTACGGTGTCCGTTGAGCCGTATGCGGCGTTGCAATATAAATGGTTTATCGAAAACGAGAGCGTTGCAAGAATTTCTGCTCAAAACAACGAATATTGCTATATTCAAGCGGTGGGTGACGGCTCGACGACGTTGAGAATAGAATGGGAACGTGTGGAAAACGGCTCGGTGACGGCAAGCGGAACTATACAAAGGAAACTCGTTACGACCAAGGCTTACACGTCGCTGATGTTCAATGAATCCGTGACTAAATACGGGCTTGGCTCGCTTGCAATCGCAAATCAACGCTACGACGGCAATACTTCGGTAAAGACGGATTATATCACCACCCTATTCAACAACGTGATAGACGGCGACAAGGCGCAAGCGGAAGTGACGGATTTTGAAAACATAGTTTTCAAATCAAGCAACGAATCCGTGGCGAGCATAGAGACGATTGACGGAAAAGTGCATTTCGTCATCAAAGATACTGGCGACGTTACGATAAGCGCAAGTTGGAAATACGGCGAGAGATTTAACGTGTCGCCGGCATCCATAACGTTCAAGGCAGTAAACGGCGTGTATGTATCTACCTACGACGAACTGGTGCTTGCAGGCTCGCAAAACAAGCAAATCGTGCTTGAAAAGGATATTTACCTCGGCGAAAATCTGTTTGACGAAAACGGAAAAGCCAAGTATGACGAAAATACCATGAGCGAAAAGCTCAGAACATACACCAAAGAGATTTACTCCACGGCGGATTGCAGATACTACGAGAATACGGGCAAAGGCAGACAAACCGTGCGCTATTGCTATGAGTTTGTCAACAACGTTTATGGCAACGGATATATGCTCAACACGGAGTATATCACCAACGTTATCGACAGCACGGGCGTGTTGCACGATTACGCGGTGTTCAAAGGTCCGCTCGACTTCGTTGCGGCGTATATGAACGGCACGAAAATTGCATCCGTCAAGGGACAGGACAACATTTCCTTCCTCGTGAGAAAGGACGGAATTACTTTGGATAACGTGGTTTTGGCAGGCTGCGACGACGAATCGCTGTACAACGACGATACGATGGAACTTAACCTGCTCAACTATATCGGCACGACGCTCGAGATTATGAGCGACGCTACGATCAAAAATTGCCGTATAAAGAATGGTCGCACGTGCGTGCGCGTATTCGGACGCGACAACGTGACGAGCGAAACGCCGAATATTGCGCAAGAGAAAATAAACGTGACGATTGACGGATGCAGATTGCAAACGGCAAGAGAGTTTATCCTCAAAATCGGCACAAACCGTTTCTTGCAAGGCAATTCGAGCAATCTGTCCCCTGCTTTTAAGACTTCGACGGGTGCGGATTATACGCAAAACAACTCGCCCGAGTGCGACAAGCTTGCAAACGACAACTTCTTTGCATCAAACTACGTGCTTACCGACGTCGTGCTTAAAGACAGCGTGCTGACGAAGAGCGGATTGTTTACGGTTGGGCTTGAGAGCCACTTTGCAGGCGGTTTCCTCGACAGCGGCGAGACGACTATGAGCGGAAGTCTTGCAGGCTGGAACGGGCTTGCGGCGACGAGCTACCCTGCTATTTTGCATCTCGTTGGCGACGTGATACTTGAGGACTGGAAAGACCTTGAGCAAGTGGATAGTTCCACCCTCATCGAGACGTCGCTCAACAGCGATACGCAAAATCTCGCTTTCCTGTCGCTCAATATCAAAGAGATGTTGCTGGAAGTGAGACGTCAAAAGAGCGATTGTCAAAACATCCTCAAAGTTGTGGGCGATAAGAACTACGTACACGGCGGAATCGCTTTCTACGGAGGCGGAAGAAACTATCATATTCTCGACACGAGCAAATATACGTTCGAGGCGATGAATCAATATAACGTCAATATCGGCGTGCTTGCAAACTCTACGGACGAAAAACTGAAAAGACAGGGCAAAATGCTGCCCTACGCCGCAGGTACGGAAGATTTCCGTTTCGTGATGTTTGACGCTACGAGCAACTACTCGCCAAAATAAGAAACAAACGCATTTTTTGCGATTGTATAAATAAAGCCTAATCACACCATCTCATTTCCGCAAGGAAAAATATCAAGGGAGAGGGAGAAATTACATTGGGGTGTAATATGAACAAGACAAGAAACAAAAGCAAACTGCTTGCATTGACGATTGCAATGGTGCTTATCCTCATTGTGTCGGCTATGCTTGTCGCGTGCAACGAAACGGGCAGTCAAGGCGCAATGAAGGTCATTACGTTTGACTTCAACGACGGCACAGGAAACACGTTTGAGAAAGTCCTCAACATCGAGGAGTCTATATCCTACACTCCGCCTACGCGCGAGGGATACGACTTTGTCGGTTGGACGTTTGACAAGGCAGGCGCAAACGCATTTGACGCAAGCAAGGTGGAAACTGCGTCCTTTACGCTGTACGCACAATGGAAGATAAAGACGTACGCAGTCTATTTCTTCCTGTACGAAGGCGAGGATCCGATATCCACTCAAACCGTCAATTGGGGCGAGAGCGCACTTGCACCGAGCGAGGAAACGATTGCTCAAAACCTCAAAGTCGGCGACGTGTTTGTCAAATGGGCGAACGACTTCGGTAACGTCAAGAGCGACATTTACGTGTATGCGGAAGTGTCAAAAATCGAATGCTCCGTCAAATTTGTAGATGGCGAAAACGTCATCAAGACCGCAAAAGGCACGTTCGGCGACAAGATAACCTTGCCGAGCGACAACGAGAACCCGACCAAGAACGGATATGAGTTTGCAGGTTGGTTTGACGAAAAAGACAATCAAGCGACTGCCGAAACGACGTTTAGCGGCGACAAGACCTACTATGCAAAGTGGACTATTGACGCTCCGCAACAGCCGACTTTAAGCAAAGACTTTGAAATCACGTACGGCGAGAAGGCAAACCTCACCGCATCGATATCCGAGAAAATCGAGGGCATTACTTATACCTACGAGTGGTTTGAAAACGGCGTGAGCATCGCAAAAGGCGAAAGCGTATCTATTGATAAACTCGGCGCTGGCGAACACGTAATCAGATGCTCCGTAACCGCATCCGACGGCACTCAAACGAGTGACGCAAAGAGCGCGTTTTTGACCGTAACCGTGAAAAAAGCCACTTTAAGTGCTACAATTGCTACGATAAACCTCGTTTACGGTGATAATTTGCCTGTTTTGAGCGTTCAATATACGGGATTTAAGTATGACGACGACAAAAACGCAATCGACACTACGAACTTGCAATGGGATACCGCTTATACGCAAGCGTCGGGCGTTGGCGAATATACGATAAGTGCAAGCGGTTTTGAATCGGACAAATACGACGTGAACTTTGTGCAAAGCAAGATTGTAGTCGGAAAGAAAGACGTGACGGCAAAGAGCGCATTTGTATTTGATAAAGAATACGACGGCTCGACGCTGAGCAAGACGTACGGAAACGAAAGTTTTGAGGGCGTGCTTAACGGAAACGTATTGGAACTTGTCCTCAAAACGGCGGCGAGCGGCGTGGGCGAATACAGCCTTGCGGATAACACGATTACAAGCACTCTCTCAATCGTGGACGGAGAGGGAAAGAACGTTACGGCAAACTATAACGTCACCTTCACCGCAACCGCATCTATCTCGCTTGCGACGATTGGCGACGACGATTATACCGTGCCGACAAGCGAAGAGAACACGTTTACGTTTGACAATCAAAACCACGGCGAAGTTGTCAAGAGCGACAACTTTGACGTGACGTACTCGCTCGAGCAAGAGGGCGAATACACCGCAACGCAACCGCACTTCACCGACGCAGGCGTATATACCGTTTACTACAAGGTGTCGCGCGACAACTATAAGAGCGTAAGCGGCAGTTACGTCGTGAAAATCAACAAGGCAAAACTCGATATCACGATTAAGAATCAAGAGACCGTGTATGGCGAGACATTCAGCCTTGACAAGACTTTGTACAGCGTAAGCGGCAACGACTATAATATATTGTCGTACACGCTCGCGTGCGCGTACGAGGTCGGCAACAATGCAGGCAAGTATCCGATTGAACTCACTATCGGCTCGAAGAGCGAGACTCGCAGCGACGCAACACAAAACTTTGAAATCACTATGAACAGCGCAACGCTCACCGTAAATAAAGCCGAATTGAGCGTTGTTGTCAACCCAACGTTCGTCATGTACGGCGAAGAGTTTACGCTCGACGTAAATGATCTAACGGTAAGCGGGCTTTATAAAGCGGACGATATCGCAAATATCGTCACTCTCACAACAGACTATGCGGCAGACAACAGCCACGTGGTTGGCGGCGAATACTACGTGTATTGCGCACTCAAGAGCGAGAATGGCAACTACACTCTCGCAGACGGCAGCACTCTTAAGGCGCAAGTCACCGTGAATAGACGTGAAATAACCGTAATCGTAAATGACATCAACGTGATTTACGGCGAGGCTATCAGCGGATACACGTTCTCTGTCGCGGACGACGCTATCGTTAAAGGCGACGACGTAAATAAGGTTGTAGTATGCCAAAGCGACTACGTTTCCGAACACGGCAAGCACACGCCTGTAGGCAGCGATATCACGATAACCGCAACGAGCGGCAATGCAAACTACACCGTAAGATCTATCGACGGAGCGGTGACGGTTGCAAAGAGACCTGTCACGGTCAACTTGAAATTGGATAGAGAGTTGCAATACGGCACGACCTTTGCAGAAATCAACAGCGTTTCCTTTATTCAAATCAATTGCACGTCGAAAATCCAAGCGGCGAACGGCGATTCTGTAACTCGTTACAGTCAATACACGAATTACGATCTCGTGCGCTACGACAATCCAGACGAGTCATACTATGAAGGTATGATTGGAAGTTTCAAACTTGTCGCAGAGGTGTTGGACGAGAATTTGAAAAACAACTACGACGTGACGATTACTTCCGACGAAATCGAGGTTGTGGCGGCGTATTATAAACTTGGAATTTCAAAGAAATTTGCCTACAAAGAGGGCGAATACGTATCCTTCGATATTTCTGAGGCAATGCAAAACGTACTTTGCTACGGCGACCAAGTAAAAGGCACGATTAAACTCAAAAAGAACGCTATTGGCAAATACACGTTTGTCAACAACTACGACGAAAACGCATTCAACGAGTTGTTTGAAATGACAGGCTTTAAGGTCACCAACAATGACGGCGATGATGTGACGACATATTATTTGCCGAGTTATATCGAATTCGATATCAAGATCGAGATTGCACAAATCTCCATTGCGCACACCGTGGCATCGCAGCCTAAATTCACGTATGACGGCGATTATCACAGCGTATATATCGAAGGCACGGACAGCGACGTGACGATTGAATACAGCTTGGATAAAGAGACATGGACAACCGACGCACCCAAGTTTATCAACGTACTTAGAAACACCGCAAACAATATGGTGATGGCTTATACGGTGTATTACAAACTCACCCAATACGTTGAAGGCGTTGAAGAGCCAGTCGTGCTTGAGGACAGTTATCAAGTGCAAATCGAGCCGAGAAAGATCACCATAAAGGCAACCGAACAAACGGCAACGTACGGCGAAGAACTTGCTCTCGACCAATCTCAATACACGCATGACGGAATCATCATCAAAAATGAAAACGTGGATGATAGCGCCGATTTGAAAGTCACGATAAGTTCAAACAACTACACGGTTGGCAAGGACGTTGGCAATTATAACCTCAACATCAGCGCACAAATCAATGACAACTACCAAATCGAAACGACAAACGGCACGTTGAAGGTTGTTGCAAAAGAATTGAAACTCATAATCACAGATACCGACTATAAAGTCACGTATGGCGACGAAGTGGGCGCATTTGACAAATACAGCGTTGTTGACAACAATGAAAACAACTACGATGAGGTAAAACAATACATCACCCTTATCCCCCAATACAAAGTCGGCAACGGCGTTGGTAGATACGCGGTAAAAGCAACTTGCTCGAATAAAAACTATACGCTCGATACCACGTATCTTGAACTTACGGTCGTACAACGTCCGATTACCGTCAAGACGGTTGACGCAAGCTTTGTATATGGTCAAGCGATAGCGTATGCGTACGAAATCGTCGAAGGCTCGATATACGGCGACGACAAACTCAACGTGACGTACGACACGTACAACCAAGCCGTAAAAGCAGTCGGAAAATACGACATTATGCCCAGACTTGACGTAAACGACGGCGTAAACGCAAATTACGAGATTTCGACACAAAAAGGCGTTGTGACTATCACAAAAGCCACTTTAACTGTCAGTTTGAGCGGAACGCAGACTATTACGTACGGCGACGATATGCCAGATTATACCTTTAGTTACACGGGATTTGCATACGACGAAACGAGAGATAGTTTTGAATTTGTCGAGGCATATTCTTGCGATTATAACAGTGCAAAACGTGCAGGTACGTTTGACGTGACGATAGGAACGATCGTTTTGAACAACTATGACGTCAAGTATGAAAACTCAAAACTTATCGTCAACAAAGCAGTCCTTAACCTCGATGCGGTTGCACACGAGGCAATCACGTACGGAGATGACGTTCCCACGGACTTTGCATCCGAAGTATCCGGATTTGTGAACGGCGACGACAAGAGTTTGCTCGAAGGCAAGGTGACATATACCACCAACTACACGAAGGGTGCGGACGCAAACAGCACGAAATACACCTTTAACGTAAATTGCGAAGAACTTGAGAATTACAACGTGATTTACGGCAATGCACAAACGCTTGTCGTGAACAAGGCGAACTACACCAAAGATCAAGTGGACGCGGCTCTTGCAAAGGTCAATCTCACAGGCACGTACGAATACGGCAAAACGCTTGCCGCATATTCCCTCATGGGTACAGGCTTTGAGTGGGCGGATGCAAACAAACTTGTGACGTGCGACAAGAACGACGAGGGATATTCCGCAAACTACTGCAAAGACAAGACCAACTACAACGCTTATACGGGCGTAATAATCAAAATCGCACTTGCAAAAGCAGACGCTCAATTCCATTATGACGGAGAGTTTGGCGCAAGATGGACAGGCTCGGCAATCGACTATGCAGGCATAATTGTAGGCACGGCAACCCCCGAGGGCGTGAGCGTGGCAAGCCTTGTGCGTGACGTGCAAGGTTGGGATCCGACGTTCTCCTATACCCTCGTTGCTCCGACGGACAAAACGCAAATGATTGACGGCGGCATCTACACCGTGCGTGTGAGCGCAAGCGAAACGACAAACTATAACGCAACGTATGCGGACGTAACGTTCAACGTATATGCGGCACAACTTGACAGCGAGTATTTGACGGTGGAAAGCGCACTTGCAAAAGCAACGTCAGGAAAAACCGTATATCTCGTCGGCAATGCGTTTGTATCCAAATCTGTTACCGTTTCGAGCGGCGTAACGCTCGTTTTGCCGAGCGATAAAGATTCAAGCACTACACCCGGCAGTCCGACGTATGCAAGAAAAAGAACTTATTCCGGCACAATCTTCAATAAGACATACGAAAACTATGTCGAGTCGGAACACGGCAAACAAGCATATGTTGATAACAATAGCACTTATATAAAAGCAACATTAACCATTTATCAACTTACAAACGATAAAGAAAACGTCGTCATAACGGTTTATGGTAATGTTATCATACAAGGTCTTATCGGTGCAGCAGGCGGAATACTTGAAGGACACACATCCGGCTCTCACAGCCAAATAATCAATAACGGTAAAATTATATTTAAAGGAAGTGCAAAACTCGACGCGCGCGGCTATATAAAAGGAAACGGCACGATTGAATACGAATCAGGCACACACGTATATAGTCCGTTCGTTGTTCGTGACTTCCGCGGCGGAACCGACACAGTAACCGTTTTCAGGAAAGGCAACGTGTCACCGTTCACACAATTCGAAATGCCGAATATACAATGCACGCAGTATTATTATTCCGGCTCAACTCACACCGGATATGTCGATTTGTACGCAAGCGATGACCATAATACAGACCAAAAAGATTTTATAGGTTCTAATGGTATAATTAACGTAAAATCGGGTTATTTGAAAAAAGAATATAACGGCGGAAGAACTGCATTGACTTTTGTCGGAGAAACCACTCTTAACGCACTCTCATTGGAGGTACAAGGCGTAACCGTTAGTATGTCCGAAGTGTTGTTCCCAATCGGTTGGAATTACGACATAATTATCGGTACAGGAGCAGACGGAGACAATTCTTCATTGACAACAAGTTATGATTATAAAATCATGACAGGCGCAAGCGTTACTGTAAACAAGAATGCAACTCTCACAACATCCGGATCGATAATAATCTATTCCACATTTACAGATACTGCTTTCGGCGGTGCTATTTATCCGAATAAAGACGCTGCAAAATTTGTTGTCAACGGCACTTACAACATAAACGGCTCTTTTGGCGGAAGAATACAATCGGAAACATCTGGAGCAAAGATTGTTGTTTCTTCTTCCGCAACGTTGTCCGTAAACTCTCAAGAAGGAAACAGCGGTGCGACAAAAGCGTCCTCTGCGCTTTTTGGTGGCGGTACATTTGAAAAAGTACACGACTTAACAGAATATGCGAGATTCGATGTTGGTACACCGACGACAACTACAGCAGCAAAATCATATAAATCTGGCGATAACACGGTAAATTACACACAATACACCGTAGTTGTGACTGGCGATAACTTGCTTGCAAAAGGTACAACCTATACTTACAACGGCACGAGTTGGGCATAAGTTCAATTGTGCGAGATATGAAAAACGGCTTTCGTGTGAAAGTCGTTTTTCTTTTTGGTTTTCTTTTGATAATTGACGTTTGATTTTGCTATTGTCAAAGTTTTGATTGGTCAAATTGAACGTTTATTGAATTTGAATTTTCTTCATCTTTGCAAAATAATTGATCTCGCCCACCATAAAGAGCAAGCCTGCCACTACAAACATCGTGATGCCGATTGCGTAGCCGACCATGCCCGGAACGAGGAAGAAAAACGCCAAGCCGACTGATAGAGCAATGAATGCAACGAGAATGAAAAGGATCATGACGTTCATATTGCTGATTTCGGCAACCTTTCTGACAAGATTGTTATCTTCCATACCATACCTCCTTTGAGATTGTGTATAGCGTGTGCAATCGGCAAGATTTTATGTAAGGCGGCGCGGTTTGGAAATTATCCGCCTGCTACACTCTCTAAATACTCAACAAAATGCGAAAAACAATACTACAATTTGTCGAATTTTGTATTGCAAGACGTGGCATACAAGTGTATAATTACTATGTGAAATGAATTAATAATTAATAATTAATAATTAATAATTTCGGAAGGCGGAGCCTTATCCGAACAAAAACACTCCTCTTGTCATTGGCGCAATGACATAAGGAGAAATGGAGTAATCCATATGCGGCTGTCGCCTAGATTCCCACGTCGCAACATATGTTGCTCCTCTGAATGACATATGGAGAAATGTAATTTGGGTGTGGGTGTCCCACCATCTGTCATTCCGCCAATGTCGAGTGAGGAAACTTGCTCGCAAGGGTTTCCGAACGACGATATTTTTTGAAGTGATTGTATTTGCAGTTGCAAATGAAAGCCGCAGGCTTGCGCTATCAGCGCACAATCACTGTGGGAACGAAGTGACCGTGGGAATCCAGCGTAGCGAACTGCGCCTTCGGCTAGATTGCCACGTCGCAACATTCGTTGCTCCTCGCAATGACGGTATGGGTGGGCGCTGCCCACACCTGAATATAAATATATTGGAATATTCCATTTGTCATTCCGAGGGAACGA
>DBJV01000045.1 GCA_002297185.1 Christensenella sp. UBA767 | reverse complement strand
GCAATCAAGCCGAAGGCGCATGCGCACATCGTGCGCCACACCAAACAGACAATCTTGCGAAATTGTGACAAGAGTTATTATCCTTGTCCGAACTGATAGCAAGAGATTGGCTGTGCGGTAGTCGGACGATAAACCTAGCGTGACTTATGGCAATGCACTATTGTGCGTTGTCATCGTCACAGTGACAGTTTTCGTCCTCTTTTTGCTTTCTCAACTCTTCTTTGCGTTTTGCAACGAGTTCGCTCCAATCAACGTTTTGATCTTGATTGCAGCAATGTCCGTTGCATTGTCCTGCGTGAGAGCATCCGGCGCAATCGCTACCGAGAGACGGTTTGCCTTTGAGTTTTCTCACGATTGATGCCACCGCGACACCGACCACAATCGCAACCGCCACGACGATGGTGACGATTCCGATCGGGTGCATTGCCGACAATATCGATTGAAATACTGTGTTTGTCATAAATCACTCTTTTTCACGCAAAGTCTATATTGCGCATTCTGCGCGACTTATGCGTTCTTTTTGATTTTTAGTTTGCTGCCGAGGTCTTGGAAGAACTTCTTCACGTTGATCTTGCCCTTGTTGTCAAGCACGATGAGTGTGATAACTGCTGCCCAGATTGCTGCGAAGATGAACACCGTCCACCACCATGCACCGATGAGATAAATCATCATGGACACTATGTAGCTCGTACCGATCCAGAAGAGCAATGTCATTCTGTAAGACTTCTTGGTGGGAAGTTCTGCCTTTGCCGTAGCGACTGCCGCAAAACACGGAATCGTAAGCATATTGAATGCGATGAATGCAATCAAGCCCGGAACGTCGATACCCGTTGCCGCAATCATCGTTGATGCCGCTGCAATACCGCCGTCTGCCTCTACGTCAATCATACCGCCGACGATGCAAGCTGCAAGCGTACCGAAGGTTGCGATAACGTTTTCTTTTGCAATAAGACCCGTGATAGCTGCGACTGCGAATACCCAGCCAAATGCTTTAAGTTGCGAACCGAATCCGAGCGGTGTGAACAGAGGTTGAATGAGTCCGCCGATACCTGCAAGGATTGATTGATCCATTTGTTCGTCTGCAAGGAATTGCCATGTCCAGCTGAAGTGGCTGATGAACCAAATGAGTATTGTTGATGCAAGGATGATTGTGAACGCTTTCTTAACAAAGTGTTTGGTCTTATCCCAAAGGTGAGCCGCAAGGTTCTTGGGTTGCGGAATGTGGTATGCCGGAAGTTCCATAATGAACGGAGGCACTTCACCTTTCATAGTCGTTGCACGCATCAAGATAACCGCTGCGATTGCGACCACCACGCCAAGCACGTACATCATATATGTGATTACGTCCGGATGATCAAAACCGAATTGAGTTGCGATACCGCCTGCGATAGCCGTCAAAATAGGCAACTTAGCACCGCAGCTGAAGAACGGAATGACTCTGATAGTTGCGATTCTTTCGTTCTCGTCCGCAAGAGTACGAGTATTGATGAATGCGGGGACGGAGCAACCAAAGCCCATAATCATAGGCATAAACGCTCTGCCCGACAAACCGAATCTTCTGAAGATTCTGTCGAGTATGAACGCTACACGCGCCATATATCCGCTGTCTTCCAATATCGAGAAGAACAAGAAGAGCAAGAGGATTTGCGGCAAGAAGCCGAGGACTGCGAACAAACCGCCGAGGATACCGTCAACAATGAGACCGATGCACCATTCGGGAGCGCCTGCAAGTTCAAGCCCGTAGTTTACGCACGTGCTGAGGCATTCTGTGAACGTGTTGAGGATGTTTGCGAGGATGACGCCGGGTCCATATACGCTTTCTTCATATCCGAAGAACGTTGCTGCGCTAATGCCGGAGCACCACTCGTCAAGACTGCTTTTGAAAGTCGCCTCGAGTTCGCCGTCATCGTTAGGCTCAACGGTTACTTCCCATTTGCCTTTTTCGTCTGCATAGAACGTTTGATCAAGGTCAGCCTCTGTCAATTCGTCAACGTAACGAAGTTCGTGTTCTGCCGTATAAACATACGCTTTTGCCTCAACGGATTCAAGTGAGCCGTCCTCTGCGAAGGAGAGTTCTGCCTTGTAGCCGTCCTCGGTGTAATACGTCGTCTCTTCGTTATACATCGATTTGGTGAAGTTTTCGATAACCGTGCCTTCTGCATCGCTGCATACGACAGGATCGCTGTCAAACACACCGCCTGCGCCGAGGAACAAGAAGTCCTCTGCGAACGTGAGGTGGAACACGAGGAACAAAATCACGAGGAAAATAGGAATACCCCAAACCTTGTGGGTCAACACCTTATCGACCTTGTCGGAAGTGCTGAGTTTATCTTTTTCCGTCGTTACTTCTTTCTTGGTAAGAACTGTGGAATAGTTTTTGGATATGTATTTATATCTGCTATCTGCTACGATTGCCTCAAAGTCTGTTCCGAAAACGTCGTCTTTGAAGGTCTTTTTGAATTCTTCGACCATTTGAGCCGCTTGCGGATGTTGACCGACTTCGATTTCATCGAGTTCAACGAGTTTAACTGCATGGAAGAGTGCGTTTTCAACGCCGGATCCTTCGAGTGCGATTCTGCAATCGTTGATGAGGTGCGTAAGCGCGCTGCCTTCGAGAACGGTGCTACCCTTTCTCGGTTGTTGGCATACCTCGTACGCTCTTTGCATCAATTCGTCGAGACCTTTTTCACGCAAAGCGGAGATTTCAACGACGGGGAGACCGATTTTTTCTTCGAGGCTCTTTGCGTCGATTTTGTCACCGTTCTTCTCTACTGCGTCCATCATGTTGAGTGCGATGATCATCGGCACGTCGATTTCCATGATTTGAGTCGTGAGGTAAAGGTTACGCTCGAGGTTGGTCGCGTCAACGATGTTGATGACGCAATCGGGTTTCTCTTCGAGAATGTAGTTTCTCGAAATCACTTCTTCCGGTGTATATGGAGAAAGTGAATAGATACCGGGAAGGTCAACGATAGCGATGGGTTCTGCGCACTTTTTGTACGTACCCTCTTTCTTATCCACCGTGACGCCCGGCCAGTTGCCGACGTGTGCGGTCGAACCTGTCAAACTGTTAAACAAAGTCGTTTTACCACAGTTCGGGTTGCCAGCAAGAGCAAATCTTTTCATTATTCTTGTACCTCCATCGTTACGACAGACGCTTCGGTTTTACGAAGCGTAAGCTCGTATCCTCTGATAGTCACCTCAATCGGATCGCCGAGAGGAGCTTTTTTGCGAAGATACACTTCTGCGCCCGGCGTAACACCCATATCGAACAAACGACGTCTGATTCTTCCGTCGCCGCCGACTGCTTTGATTACGCCTTGCTCGCCGATAATGAAATCACTCAAAAGTTTTTCCATTTTGTCCTCCTAATTTTATGCTACTAAAATTTTTGTTGCCATTTCTTTGTCCAAAGCGAGTCTGCCGTCTTTGATGTGACAAATAACGCTGCCACCGCTTTGGGATATGATGCTAATGTTGGAATCTATGGTAATACCCAAACTTTCCAAATGTTTTTTGGTCTTGTCGTCAGTCAAAATCTTGACTATTCTCAAATCTTTTCCGATAGGTGCAAATACCAGCGGCATATTCTTCTCTCTCCTTGTACGGTTATCTTATTCGATATCCGACAAAATATGAAACTTTATTCATATTTACGCTATGATATTACAACTATCAAAAAAAGATGTCAATCACTTTTACGAAAAAATATGAAAAAAATTTCACTTTTCATTTTAGTTGATTTATTTCGGGTTTGGTGTATAATAAATATATCCTTATAAATGCGCGTACGTATGCGCAGGTGACAGTATGGCACAAGAAGTCAGAGAACCGAAACAAGAGCGTTCTATCGAAAAGAAAAACAAAATAGTCAAAGCCGGATACGAGCTTTTCTCAACGGTGGGTTATTACAACACCAACACGGCGCAAATCGCAAAACAAGCAGGCGTATCCACGGGCATCGTTTACGGATATTTCAAGGACAAGAGAGATATCCTTCTCGAAGTACTCGAAATCTACGTCAACACGGCTTTTGCACCTATTTTGGAAATGATTGACAAATTGCACGCACCCTTGGACTTCTCTCAAATCGCGTCTCACGTGCTTGAGTGCGCAATCGAGATACATAGAAAACAAGCCAACATTCACGAGGCGTTGCACTCTATGTCGCACACCGACGACGCCGTAAATAAGAAATTTATCGCCCTCGAGGACGAGCTTACGCTTGCCATTTCCGACAAATTCAAGTCGCTTGGCGTAACCACTCCCAACATCACGGAGCGCGTCCACTTCTCTATGGATATCGTGCAATCATTCTCGCACGAGTTCGTTTACGATCACCACACCTACATAGATTACGCTGCAATGCGCAAGATTGTGGAAAATACCATCGTTTCACTCTTCGAGGACAAGCAATGACGACGTTTTCACAACGTTCTCTCGACTTTTTATATTTCAACCACCAATACAACTCAAAAGCGTGGTATGCGGAGCATAAAGAGGATTTCAAACAATACCTCTACGCTCCGTTTTGCGATATTGTAAGAGAAATGACGCCCGACATGCTCAAAATAGACAAGGGCTTTATCACAGAGCCGAGGAGCGTTATATCCCGCCTTTATAAAGATTTGCGTTTTGCAAAAGACAAGACGAGCCTTTACAGAGACCATATGTGGTTCACCTTTATGCGCGACAAAAATCAAATGTACGGACTGCCGGGCTATTTCTTTGAGTTGTCCCCTTACGGATTCCGCTACGGTTGCGGCTACTACTGCGCCGACGCAAAAAGTATGGCAAGCATGCGCAACTTGATTTTGGCAAATTCCAAATCTTTCCAAGCCGCAAAAAAGTGCTTTGAAAATCAGGATATTTTCCAATTTGTAGGCGAAACGTACAAAAAGCCGCACTATCCCGACTATCCGCAAGATATCGCGCTGTGGCTTGAAAAGAAAGATATGTGCTTTATCGCAAATTCGCACGATATCGACCTTCTCTTCTCCCCCGACCTCGCAAAAACCCTCTGCGAGCAGTTTGCAATGATAAAACCGCTTTACGACTTTATGATGCTCGCCGAGTCCATGACGGAAAGATAAAATGGAAACGTACGCTCTCGTAAGTTTAACGAAACCCGTCGATATACAAGGTCTTTCGGTCGGCGATATAGGTATCGTCATAGAGGACAAGCAAAGCGGTATTTGCGACGTAATGTTTTTCAACAAAAACGCTTTGGGAGATTATCTTGTAGCATCTCTCAAAAGCGACGAGTTTTGCCAAATCCCCTACTCGTTATCGCAAGATTGGATTGCGGAGTTCGAGGATAGAATTGACGATATAAAACGCAAACCGACTTTTCAAAACAGCGTTTTCAAAGAATACGACCGAGTTATGATTGTCGTAGAAAAAGACAAATATTCCACTTACGGCGTGCATAAAGGCGCAGTCGGCACGATTATGACGGACTATTCGATAAACGGCAAATGGTACGTGATTTTCTCCGACGAACACGGCGAGGATTACGCCGACATCGAAGTGTCCGAAAAAGATATGGTTATAGTAAACAATAAATAATAAAAGACGTATAAAAACGCAAAAACGCACGATTATCGTGCGTTTTCGTATTTATAAAGCGTTTATTTGTTATTTTGCAATATCACGGTCAAAGTTCTCTAACGCCTTAACGGAGATTGCGTAACAGTCAGCTAGGCACTCCGGGTTGAGGTTATCTGCCGTGTCACGCATGGTGTGATAGTAGTCTTGCAAGTTGTGGTCGAGTGCGGTGATACCCGTGGACTTGAAACCTGCTTTGTTGAATGCGGCGTTGTCGGTTGCTCCGCCAAAGGGAGGAACCCACGTCTTGTTGCATTTGATGCCGAGTTCTTGCGCCGCTTGCATAAAGGAGTCGCTGACTTCCTTGTCGGATGCAACTGTTCCGTTGAGGTCGCGATAGTTTACACCGAGGAAACGGCTTTCGTGAATGGTGTCGTAGGAATAAATCCAAGTGGGAACGTCGTCAAATTCACCTTTGTGAGCCTCGCACCACGCCATTGCGCCGCGCAGACCTGCCTCTTCACTGCCCGAAATGATAACGCCGACTTCGGTNNGCTTTCGCACCGCGCAGACCCGCTTCTTCCGAACCGGACAAGATAACGCCGACTTCGGTGTGTTCGAGTTCGATGCCTTGATCCTTCATTGCTTTGAGGATTGCAATGCCCATATAGCAGCCCGTGAGGTTGTCGTTTGCGCCGTCCGTGATGGTCTTTTCATCCCACATAAAGTACATACCCACAAGGCAAGGCACCATAACGAGAATTGCAATGCCCATCCAGAAGAGTACGGGGCTGTAGAGTGCGGTATAATCCGCAAGCGCAAAGGATGTAACGGGTTTGCAACCTGTCTTGACCGCTGCCGCAATGTTGAGACCGAGAACTACGAGACCGCTAACCACGCTCGAAACGAGGTGCGCAACGTGTGCCGTGCCGCCGAATTTGTTGTTGACGGGCCAGTTCCAAACAGCGTCGGGGTGACCGTTGAAGAACACTCTTCCCTTCACTTCGCCCGTGCATTTCTTGATTGCGGTGACGCTGTGTCCCGTCTTTTCGGGGAAACATTTGTCAACGAGTTTCTTGTAAAGACCGAATTGAATAAACAAAATCGCAAATCCGAGAGCCGTGATTATCGCGCCGAAAATCGGAAGGAAGAAAAATGCCACCATACCGACCAAAACGAAGGTAATCGTGAAGTAAATCCAGCCGAAAAACGCATTGGGATTTTCTTTGAACGACTCGACGTCGCTACGCCCGCAACCGCAGTCGTTTTTGAGGAAGTCCGCCATATACTCGCACGCCATCTTTTCGCCTTCGCTACCGGGATCGCGCTTGGGCATATCGTTGCAGATATGCGCAATTTCGTCACACATAAATTGTGCGCTTTGCGCCTTGTTGTCAATAAGACTTTGTAATTTTCCCATAACTTCTCCTATATCAAAAGATAGATATATTATACAATACAAAAGTACGACATTTCAATATGCACCTTCGACAAAACCTGTCACAAAAACCGACAATATCCGACATCTGTATTGATAAATTTTGTGAGGCACTAAAAAAGCGACCGTTCGGTCGCTTATAATTTTAAATTGGAATTAATCCGCTTTTATCAATAATGTTGTGCGAGATAAAGTTAATCGTTTTGATTTGAGTTATCGCAAGCAACTTCGGTTAATGGATCTTCTTTAAGTTCGGGATAGTCGAACTCGATAAGAGGTATGTCATCAAGGTCTTCAAGCGGTGCGTCGGCGATTTCCTCGTCCTCATACGGGAGTTGCGGAACGTACTCGACGGAGGACATGCGCATCATATACTTCTCGCGCTTGTAGATAACCGCCATAATTACGCCGTCAACGATGATGTTGAGAATCCAACTGATAGGCCAACTGAGGTACAGCGTCGTGGGCGAGGGATACGCCTTGCAAGCGGTGTAAATCCACACGATACGGAACACGCATGTGCAGAACAGATTTATGAGCATGGAAGAGGTACTCTTGCCGAATCCGCGTAGCGCGAAACTGNNAATGCAGAAGAAGTTGGCAACCATCGGCGTGAACGAATAGCCCATGCCGCGCATACAGCCGACAAGCACTTCCACGATGCCGCACACGAAATAAATGGGCAAAATTATCCGCATTCTCTCGCACGCGTACTCGATAACGACGGGATCGGGCGTATAAAGCCTTGCGATGTACTGCCCTGCAAGCAGCAGTACGAGCGTCCACAAAAGGCTTATCACGATAATCATAATCGAGCCTTCTATTGCGGTCTTTTTGATGCGTTCGGGCTTTTTCGCGCCGTAGTTCTGCCCTGCAAACGTAACGGTTGCGTTGGACACGGCGTTCATGGACGTATATACGAAACCTTCGAGGTTGCTGCCCGTGGAACTGCCTGCAACGAGCGCATATCCGAAGGAATTGAGGTTGGTTTGGATAAGCACGTTTGCGATTGAGAAGAAGGAGTTGAGTATTCCGCTGGGCAAGCCCACTTTGATGATATCCGCAAATTCACGCTTGTGAAAACGGAGTTTTTTGAGGATAAGTTTGCAATATCCTTGCTCGCGCATAAGCGTGATTACGAGCAGAATGCACGAGATATATTGGCTCACTATCGTGGCAATGGCAACGCCCTTGACGTCGAGTTTTACCACGATGACGAACAAGAGGTTGAGCGCAACGTTGACGACGCCTGCAATCGTGAGGTATATAAGCGGACGTTTGGTGTCGCCTTTTGCACGCAGTATGGATGCGCCGAAGTTGTAAAGTACGTTGGCAGGCGTGCCGATAAAGTAGATAAACAGATAATCCGTGGCTTTGTCCAATATCTCGGGATCCGTTTTCATCCACACAAGGAAGTATTTTGCACAGAACACGCCGATAAGCCCTACCGCCGTTCCGCTGATAAGTGCAAGCAACACGGAAGTATGCACGGTGTTTTGCGCCTTGTTCTCGTCACGAGAGCCGATTGCTTGGCTCATAACCACGTTGGTGCCGATAGATAGACCTATAACGACATTGATAATGAGATTGATAAGCGCGACGTTGGACGAAACCGCCGCCAAAGACTGCGTGCTGGTCTCGGAAAATTGACCGATAACGATCAAATCCGCCGCGTTGAACAAAAGTTGCAAAATGCCCGAAAGCGCCAACGGCAAAGCCACCGCAATCAACTTTTTGAGCAGCGGCCCGTTGGTCATATCCATATCTTTAAGCACGGAAGTGCCGTGCTGATGACGCAATTGATTATGCAAAGGTTTCATATATTCCTCATCGGTAAGAAAATCCTCACAATTTCCCAAAGTGTCCCCTTATCCGATCGAGAAAGTATATTTTAACACTTCCGCGCCCAAAGTCAAACAAATCCGCAATATATCCATTATTAAAATAATGGAAAAGCCCCGACCTTAGCGTAATTATCTTTACTTTCAATTACTCTAACATTTTTGCCAGCCTTGCCGAAATATCCATTTGACATGCCATACTTATCTATAAGAGTCTTGCTATTTACTTCAATAATCTTTTTCTTCCCTTGTGTATATCCAAAGCCTCCATGAGAACCTGCTCCCATTTATACCACCGCCTTTTTATGCACAAGTGAAAACTCACTGTCAAATTGAAGTAGGTTTATACATGCCTTTTGTTAAAGACGCATACATAGGTTTTTCTTCATAGCTGTTATCATTCATCTTTAAGTAGCAACCTCACAAGTTCCATTTTTTCTTCTCTACTCATATTCCTTGATCCTCTTGCCACGAGTCTATGCACTTCTTCAAAACTCGTTGTATCTTCCTCTCCTCTGATAAGATAATCAGAAGTTGTATTCAAAGCCGTCGCTAAATTTGCAATAACATCTGCCTTTGGCTCGCGCTCATCCCTTAAATATCTTGATACGGCGGCTTCAGTTACTCCTATTACTTGTGCCAGACCTTTTTGTGTAAAGCCTTCTTTTTTCATCAATTCTGATATTCTCTTACCCATTCCATTCGCATCCATATACTTTTCTCCTCTATGTTACCCCTTGGGCTTCTTACCAATATGATAATATTAAATTTTAATTTTGTCAATAGTTTGTGCCAAAATTTTTTAAATATCAAATATTTGCATTGAAATACTAAAATTCAAAGCGCGACAAAGCCCCTTGGACAGCAACCCTAATTTACTATACGTAAATGAGTTGATGGACAAGGGGCTTTAACAATGCTATTTGCTCAATGACACGTTTTTATTTTGTGGCTTTTTGTGCCTCAAAGCGGTCAAGTTTATTCTTTTCAAGTTTAAGATACACCCACTTGATCGGCGGGCAGATCGCAAAGAGGAATTGCGCAAACGAGAAGAGTTTGGACGGATTGACAAATTTACGTTTGTGTTCCAATCCGCGCACCATGCATTTTGCGACGTGGACGGGTTTTTGCACCGGGAACGGACGCTCGCGGATGACTTTGCCCTCTTGACCTTCGACTGCTTTTTTGAAGAATCCGGTATCGGTTGCAATCGGATAGAGGCAAGTGAGCGAGATGTTTTTGGGCAACTCGTAGCGGAGACCTTGTTGGAAACCTTGCATAGCGAATTTGCTTGCGCTGTAGAGCGTATAGCCGGGCATTGCGAGTTTGCCGATTGCGGAAACCGTGATAGCCATTTGACCGGGCTTGCCGTTGAGATATTCCGCATATTTTTGGTATGTATAGATTGGCGAATACACGTTGACTTTGAAGATGTCCTCAATGCGTTCCCAATTGACGTAATCCATCGTCTCGTAGTACGGAAAACCTGCGTTTGCAAAGAATATATCGATAGAACCGAGTTTTTCGATTGCGGTTTCAAAGATTTTGTCCACGTTCTCTTTGGTGGAAACGTCGCAGACCATCGGGATAACCTTGTCGCTGTGGAGTTCCTCTATTCTATCCGTGCGCAAATCGACTGCGAGGATTTTGTTGTCGCCCTTGACGAGCAATTTCAACGTTTCGAGACCGATACCGCTGTTTGCGCCGGTGAGGACTATCGTTTTGCCGTTTAACATAATTTTCTCCTTTTATTTATCCATAAAAGCGGATAAAGTTAACTTATTTACGATTTATTGTACCACGAGCGGACGAATAACACAACAATTTTTTAATTTTGCGTATTTTGACCGCTTTTCAGTATTTCGTCAAACGTTCCAAGCGCGCGCTTTCTGAGTTTTTGGAGGCTGCCACCGTTATACAGCACCCTCGTGGCGTACTTTTTTAGCGTGCGGTCGGACGGTTGCGACTTTATGCGTGCGATTGCGTCCTTTTTGGCAAGTCCGCGCTTTTTCAAGCGTTTTATGCGCAGGCACATAGGCGTTTTGACAAGCACCACCTCGTCAAAATCACGCTCTCCGCCCTCAACGTATAGCGGAAGTTCCACCGCAACGCGCGGCGCGTTAAACTCCCTTATTTTCGCCATAATCTCGGGATGCGCTATAGAGTTGAGAATTTGGCGTTTCTGCTCGTCTGCAAACACTATGCTTGCAAGAGTCTTTTTATCAACGGCGCCGTCTTTGACCGCCGTGGGAAACTGCTCGGCGATTTTTGCGATATACGAAGGCGTACGCAAAAGCTCGGCGTTGATTTCGTCCGCACTTACGCATTCAAATCCCCTCTCTTTTGCGATTTTCATCGCCTCGCTCTTGCCCGAGCCTATTCCGCCGATTATAGCAATTCTCATTTGAGTGCGCCCCAGTTGTCCGCACTCGTCGCCTCTGCGATAAGCGGCACGGACAGTTTCATTGCATGTTCCATTTCGTAAGACAATATCTTCTTGACTTCCTCTTCCTCGTCCTTTGCCGTGTCGATAATGAGTTCGTCGTGGATTTGCAATATCATCTTGGATTTCATATTTTCAAGGCGTTTTTCAACTCTAATCATCGCAATTTTGATGATGTCCGCCGCAGAGCCTTGAAGAGGCGTATTCATAGCCATACGCTCCGCCGACGAGCGCACCATATAGTTGGACGCGTTGAGATCGGACAGGTTGCGACGTCTGCCGAGCATGGTGAGCGAGTATCCCCTCTCCTTTGCGTCCTTGATGCAACCGTCCATAAATGCGCGCACTTTGGGATGCGACACGAAGTAGTTGTTGATAAACTCTTTTGCCTTGTATTGCGGTATGGACAGGTTCTCGGCAAGTCCGTATCCGCTTATGCCGTAAATTATGCCGAAGTTGACCGCCTTTGCGTCACGTCTTTGCGCAGGCGTAACGTCCTCGACGGGTATGCCGAGAATTTGCGACGCGGTGATTGCGTGTATGTCCTCGCCGTGATTGAATGCGTCTATAAGTTGCTCGTCGCCGCTCATGTGCGCAAGCAAGCGCAGTTCGATTTGCGAATAGTCCGCCGACACCAACACGTTGCCTTCACTCGGGATAAACGCCTTCTTAATATCCTTTGCCTCGTCGCTCCTCGCAGGGAGATTTTGAAGATTGGGATTGGTTGACGACAGCCTTCCCGTCATGGTGATACATTGATTGTATTCCGTGTGAATACGTCCCCTGTTTACGAGCGGTTGAAGCCCCGTAACGTAGGTGGATTGCAATTTTGCAAAGTGGCGATATTCAAGGATTTTGGACACTATGGGATGTGCGTTCACGAGCGCGCTCAAAACGTCCTCGCTCACGGAATATCCCGTCTTGTTTTTCTTGCCGTGCGGAAGTGCGAGTTTCTCAAAAAGTATATCTCCGAGTTGCTTGTTTGAGGCGATATTGAACGGCTCTCCTGCAAGCGCGTAAATCTCTTCCGTCAGCCTCTCGATTATCTCTCCGTACTTTCTTTCAAGTACCTTGAGTTCATCCACGGACACACGCACGCCTCTCTCTTCCATTTTGCGCAAAACTACGCAAAGCGGCTCTTCAACGTCCCAAAACAGCGGATTAAGTCCTTGTTCCGTCAATTGCGCCCCTAATTTCTCGCTTTCCGCAAACAGTTCCGCCGCGCCGACTTCGTATCCGTCTGCACCCAAAACTTGCTCTATGCTCTTTATGGGTGCGCTGCCTCTTGCAAGGTGTGCGGCAATCATAACGTCAAAGAATTTGTCGTTTTCAAAGCCGTATTCTTTGCCGAGTTTCTTGAAGTCGTAACACACGAAAGTCTTGTCTTTTGCAAGCGTTTTTATGGTGTCTATCGCCTCGTCGAAACCTATGCCTTCGCTGAACAAATCTTCAACGCAGCTTATTCTATATTCCGTCTTATCGTCAACGGCAAAGCAGATATTTTGCCCCACGATAAGCGCAACTTTTTCGCCTTTCAATGCGGTCTCGATTTGCTCTTTCGAGGTGAGCGTAACCACCTCTTTTTCAAGTGCGACAACCGCCTTTTCTTCCTCGTCGCCGTCTGCAAAAGTCATTCTGTCGGCAAGTTTGATTATCTCCAGTTCCGACAACATTTGCTTGACCTTTTGAGAATATACAGGCTCGAATTTTATATCGTCAAGCGTACACTCCACAGGCACGTCGCGATTGATTGTGACAAGTTCTTTGCTGAGCAGCGCAATGTCTTTGCTTTGCGCGATCGTCTGCCCCACTTTGCCGGGGATTTCGCTTGCGTTGGCAAGGATATTGTCGAGCGAGCCGTACTTTTCAAGCAATTGTTTTGCCGTCTTTTCACCGACGCCTGCGATGCCGGGAACGTTGTCCGACGTGTCGCCTCTAAGTGCCTTATAGTCTATAAATTGTTCAACCGTAAATCCGTCGTCGAGCAATCTTTGCACGTCATAGACTTCTATATCGCTCACGCCCTTTTTCGTCCAAAACACCTTGGTAGTAGGACCTACGAGTTGAAAACTGTCCCTATCCCCCGTCACTATTATGCACTCGTCGTCAAAGCGTTTTGAGAGCGTGCCGAGGATATCGTCGCCCTCGTAGCCTTGCATTGCGACTATCTTTATGCCCATTGCGGAGATGAGGTCTTTGAGCGGCTCGACTTGCTGGCGGAGTTCCTCGTCCATAGGCTTTCTCGTCGCCTTGTACTTGTCGTACATCTCGTGGCGGAACGTCGGACCGTGAAGGTCGAACGCCGCAGCAATATGCGTGGGTTTTTGCTCTTTTATGAGCCTCAAAAGTATGCTCAAAAATCCAAAAATCGCGCCCGTGTAAAGCCCTTTCGACGATTTGAGATTGGGCAATGCGTGGTAGGCGCGATGCATAAGACTGTTGGAGTCAAGCAATAAAATTTTGTTTTGTGACATAATTCACCTATGATGCAAGCGCATCAGTCCTTATCTTTTCCAAATAAAAACTCTTTCAATCCGTTTTCGAGGCAGTATTTTGTCTCGGCGTATCCGCTCGTCATAAAGGTATGCACCCTGTTTGACGAAAACGCCATTGCAAGCCCGAGGTCCACTTGCGGCGTAATATAAAAGAGGTCAAGCCCTTCCTTTTCTATCTTGCGTTTGGGCGGTTTGCTCTCGATATTGGTGCGGATAACGAGGATTTTGTTATACCCGTTTCTTGCGAGAAGATTGATTGGCATATTGTCGTAAACGCCGCCGTCTATATACTTTTTGCCGTCTATAACCTTTGGCGGAAAAATGGGGAAAGTCGCGCTTGCAATTATATAATCCACAAGTTTTCCCACCTCGATACCGTCCATCATTTTCTCGAACGGTTGCATTTCGCTTATATCGAAAGTGACGAGTCCGTATTCCTTTCCGCTGTTACGGATATCGTCCTCGCTTACGAGATTTTCAAAGAAATTTTGCGATTTTTGATACGATTCGGCAAGCATTTTGATTGTTTTGAGGCGTTTTTCTCTCAAAACTTTCAAAATCGCAGGCGTAACGTTCATCCCCTTAATCGCCTCAATTTCCTCGTCGGTAAGCTCGTAAATGGTGTTGGTTTTTATCTCTTTCCACACGTCCAGCATCTTCTTGATGCCGCCGTCGAGGTAAAGCGCGCCGTTAATTGCGCCGATAGACGTGCCTGCAATGCCGTCATATGACACGCCGAGTTCGTCGAGAGCCTTCATCGCTCCAACCTGATACGCGCCCTTTACGCCGCCTCCTTCCAATACCAATCCGAGTTTATCTTTTGTCATTCGTGTAGAGTTTTATAACGTAAAAATCAAAGTTCGATTCTGGACGACAACGCTCTTGACAGCGTACTTTCGTCCGCGTATTCTATGACGCTGCCCTCGGGCAATCCGCGTGCAATTCTCGTAACCTTTATGCCCATAGGCTTTATAAGGCGCGCAATGTACATAGCCGTCGCCTCGCCCTCGACGTCGGGATTTGTGGCAAGAATAACCTCTTCCACTCCGTCAAGACGTGCAAGAAGTTCTTTTATGCGGATATCGTTGGGACCTATATGCTCCATAGGCGAAATAACACCGCCAAGCACGTGATACACGCCCTTGAAATCCTTGACCTTTTCAAGCGCAACGATGTCTTTGGGTTCTTTCACCACGCAAATAACGTTGGCTTTTCTCGTGGCGCAAATGTCGCACACTTCGTTTTCGGTGTAGTTTCCGCAAACTTTGCAAAAATGGACGTTCTGTTTCACGTCCTTAATAGCGTCTATAAGTTCATCCACTTCCTCGCTCGGAGAGTTAAGAATAGCGTACGCATAACGCGCCGCCGTCTTTTCGCCGACGGACGGAAGTTTTGACAATTGTGCAATCAGCCTTGCAAGCGGCTCAATGTATTTCATAGCAATTTTTCAATAAAGTCTCGGGATTACTCCTTAAATGCAATAACCC
>DBJV01000025.1 GCA_002297185.1 Christensenella sp. UBA767 | reverse complement strand
CAACTTCCTCGGCATCATGCAAAACGAATGGGCAGGCGCACAAGCGTTCAGCTCTTTCGACACCTACCTTGCACCGTTCGTAAAAGTTGACAATCTTTCCTACAAAGAAGTCAAACAATGTATCCAATCCTTCATCTACGGCGTAAACACGCCTTCTCGTTGGGGTACGCAAGCGCCGTTCACCAACATCACGCTTGACTGGGTAGTTCCCAACGACTTGGCAGAACTCCCCGCACTCGTCGGCGGCAAAGAGATGGACTTCAAGTACAAGGATTGCGAAAAAGAAATGGCAATGGTCAACAAGGCGTTCATCGAGATCATGATCGAAGGCGACGCCAACGGCAGAGGATTCCAATATCCTATCCCGACCTATTCCATCACAAGAGACTTCGATTGGTCGAACACAGAAAACAACCGTTTGCTCTTCACCATGACGGCAAAATACGGCACTCCGTACTTCTCCAACTACATCAACAGCGATATGGAGCCGAGCGACGTACGCAGTATGTGCTGCCGTTTGCGTCTTGACCTTCGCGAACTCCGCAAGAAATCCGGCGGCTTCTTCGGCAGCGGCGAATCCACTGGTTCTATCGGCGTCGTAACCATCAACATGCCGAGAATCGCATACATCTCCGAGACGGAAGAGGATTATTTCAAAGAACTCGAACGTTTGATGAACGTATCCGCACGCTCGCTCAAAATCAAGAGAAACGTCATCACCAAGTTGCTTGAAGAAGGTCTGTATCCCTACACCAAGAGATACCTCGGCACGTTCGGCAACCACTTCTCCACAATCGGTCTTGTGGGCATGAACGAGGCTTGCCTCAACGCAAAGTGGGTAGGCAAAGACATGACGCACAAAGAGGCTCAAGAGTTCACCAAAAAGACTCTCAACTTCATGCGTGAAAAACTCAGCGACTACCAAGAGGAATACGGCGATTTGTACAACCTCGAGGCAACTCCCGCAGAGTCCACGTCCTACCGTCTTGCAAAGCACGACAGAGAAAGATATCCCGATATCATCTGCGCAAGCAACTCCGACAACGTGCCGTACTACACCAACAGTTCGCACCTTCCCGTCGGCTACACGAGCGATATCTTCACCGCTCTCGACATTCAAGACGAACTCCAAACGCTCTACACGTCAGGCACGGTATTCCACGCTTTCCTCGGTCAAAAACTCGACAGCTGGCAAGCTGCTGCAAACCTCGTGAGAAAGATTGCGGAAAACTACAAACTCCCCTACTACACGCTCTCCCCGACCTATTCGATTTGCCAAGAACACGGCTATCTCGAAGGCGAGCAATACACCTGCCCCATCTGCGGCAAAAAGACGGAAGTTTATAGTCGTATCACAGGTTACTATCGTCCCGTTCAAAACTGGAACGACGGCAAGCGTGCAGAGTTCAAAGAGCGCAAAGTCTATGACATCGCAACTTCTCAATATCACGGCAAGCACGTCGAAGGGTTCAAGTGCGACGACGTAGCCCAAGAGAACAAGGCAGAGACCAAGGCAGAAGAAGTCAAACAAGAATGCGCCTGCGCAAAATGCGAGGACGAAGGCTTGCTCATCTTCACCACCAAGACTTGCCCCAACTGCAAAATGGCAAAAGCAATGCTTGACAAAGCAGGCATCGCCTACACCGTAATCGACGCAGAGGACAACAAAGACACCACTCTCGCATACGGCGTAAAGAAAGCCCCGACCTTGCTCGTTCCCAACGGAAACGGCTATGACGTTTACGACAACGCAAGCAAAATCAAAGGCTATATCGAATCGAGAAAATAAGTCCTGACAAATGGCGGTATGGCAATGCGCCATACCGCTTTTTATTTATTAGAGGTACAATAAAATGCAAGAATTTGACATTATAATCGTGGGCGCAGGCCCTGCAGGAATGACCGCCGCACTCAATTGTTTGAGAGCAGGCAAAACCGTTCTCGTGCTGGAAGGAGACAGTTTCGGCGGACAAATCGCATTCTCCCCGAGAGTGGAAAACTTCCCCTCTTATCAAAAAATCGCAGGTGCGGAACTTATGGATAAACTCTACGAGCAGATTGTCGAATGGGGCGCACAAGTTGAACTCGAAAAAGCAATATCGACGGTTAAAGTGCCGAATGGGTTTGAATTAACCACCGATTACAACACTTACCGCTGCAAATCGATTATAATCGCAACGGGCGTAAAACCCCGTCGCATAGGCGTTGACAGAGAAGAAGAATTGGTCGGTAGCGGCGTAAGTTATTGTGCGCTTTGCGACGGTGCTTTCTATTCGGGCGATGACGTTTGCGTAATCGGCGACGCCAACACCGCACTTCAATACGCACTCGTTTTGAGCGGCTATTGCAAGAGCGTACACATCTGCACTCTCTTTGACAAATTCTTCGGCGACAAGGCACTTCTCGACCTCGTGCTTGCTCGCCCCAACGTCAAATACACTCACAATCTCTCACTCAAAGAGTTCATCGGCGAGGACGAACTCTCCGCCCTTCGCTTTGAAAATACCGTCACACACGAGGACGTTATCGTCGATGCGAAATGCGCCTTTATCTGCATTGGTCAAGTGCCGCACAACGAGTGCTTTGCAGACCTTGTCGAAATCGACAAAGCAGGCTATATCGTAGCGGACGAAAACTGCACCACCTCTTGCGAGGGTATCTTCGTTGCAGGTGACTGCCGCACCAAGAAAATCCGCCAACTCGTAACGGCTGCGTCCGACGGCTCCATTGCGGCTTTCAACGCTTGCAACTACGTTGATAGGGTAAACGCATGACGATATTCATTGACGTTGACAACACCCTGCTCGACTTTGACAAGTGCGCAAACAAGTCAATCGAGATTGCGTGCAATCGTTTCGGCGTGCCGTATTCGCAAAGGCTTATCGACGTATTCCACCCCGTCAATCTCGACCTTTGGCACATGCTCGAAAGGAAAGAAATCACCAAAGAGCAACTTTTCAAAGTGCGCTTCAACAAGGTTTTCGAGATTTTGGGCATAGAGTGCGACGGACACGCCTTTGAGGACGAATTTCACAAAAACCTCTTCGAAACGGCAATAAAAATAGACGGCGCGGAAGAATTGCTAAAACACCTTCATTCCAAATACAAGGTATATGTTGCAAGCAACGCCACCCTCGCCCAACAACAAAACCGCCTCAAAAACGCCGACTTGCTCAAATACGTGGACGGCATATTCGTTTCCGAAGAAATAGGCTATCCCAAACCTCAAAAAGCCTTCTTCGACGCATGCTTTGCATCTCTTCCCGATGCAAACCCCTCCGACACGCTCATGATAGGCGACTCGATAAGCGCGGACATCAACGGAGCAAGAGAGTACGGCATGAAAACGCTGTGGTACAACCACCGCCACGAACCCACAGACGGCGTACAGTGCGACCTCATCGCCGACGACTTGTATCAAATCATCGATATGCTTTGAGTTCGTTTTAACGACTCGCTCCAAGCAGCCTTCAAACGGAAAACACCAAGTAATACTCGAGAAAAACACGCAACAGGGCATCTGCGACTGCCAAAAGCAATCGCCCTACATACTATCCCGACAAGCGGATTTTCAATTGTCCATTTGATTTTGTTTTAATTGTTCGGGTATCACGCCAAAGAGTAAAAATTCAAGTAAAAAACATAAAAGATGCGTTAACCCGCATCTTTTTTTACAATTCGCTATCGACAAGCGAAAGCAGCACCTTTCTACCGCCTGCCATATTGATATAGAACATATAGCCCATTTCTTTGTCAACGTATTCGACGCTGTCAACTTCTTCAATCTCAACTGCGATAAGTTCGCCGATTTTTGTCAATAATTCTTCCATATCGGTTTTCTCCTTTGATTGATATACATATTATACGCACATAATCGGACACTGCGCAACATTTATTGTCCGATTGTGTGCATACTATTTTTGTCGAATTTTGAAGGAGTTTGTCGAAAAATGTCGAATATTGTCAATACGCAAGAAAGCGCACGCTCTTCCACCTCTTCAATCAACGAGAAATTTGCAATCGCCCTCGATTATTTTATGAAGACGGAAAAGTACGGCGCACGTGAACTTGCCAAGAAATGCGATGTAAACGTATCTGCAATATACAAGTGGAAACGCGGCGATGCCTGCCCCGGTTTCCGCAATCTCGTTTTGCTTGCCGACGAGTTCGGCTGCTCTATGGACTGCCTTATCGGCAGAGAGCCGATAGACAACGATTACGGTTTCACCGCAAAAACCTCCCTCAAACCGTTCTGCGACAACTTCAACGAGATACTTTCAGAAAAAGGCATAACCGAATACCGCCTCGTCAAAATGATGGGCGTATCTCGCACAAAAATCGCCTCTTGGCGCAAAGGCAGAAGTTTGCCGGATGCAAAAGGACTCTGCGACCTCGCTGATGCCCTCGACGTCAGCGCAGACTCTCTCGCCGGCAGAATCTGATGTGGATACGTGATGTTGAAAGTCAAAATATCGGCTTGTAAACATTCAATCTTCCGCCAAACACAGCAATTTAAGAACAGCATAACGATTTATTAACAACCTATAGTTATTTAGTTAAACACATAAAAAGACACGCAATATTGCGTGTCTTTTGTTTTTTGTTTAATTGCTTGTTTTTTTTGCGATTTTTCGCTTTTCAAAAGGAACGAAGTTCCTTATCTCACGATAATAGCGTCACGTTCTGCGCCGACGGAGACGTATTTAATCTTGCACTCCACCGCTTTTTCGAGATACTCGATATACTTGCGAGCGTTGAGCGGAAGTTCGTCATAACTGCGGCAATTTGCCGTGGATTGCATCCATCCGTCAAGGTAAATCACGTTGGGTTTTGCGATATTGAGAGCCTCGCCGCTCGGGAACTCATCGACAGTCTTGCCGTTCACGTCATAGCTCACGCACACGGGGATTTTGTCCATCGTATCGAGGATATCCAACTTTGTAAGCGCGATTTCGTCCGTGCCTTGCACCATGCAGCCGTACTTGGATGCCACCACGTCAAATCCGCCCACTCTGCGAGGACGACCCGTTGCCGCGCCGTATTCGCCGCCAGCCTTACGCAATTTTTCCGCCTCTTCGCCAAACATTTCGGCTGTGAACGGACCTTCGCCCACGCAAGTGGAATATGCCTTCATAACGCCGATTGCGTTATCCACTTTGCGATTGGGGATACCTGCTCCGACGGGACCGTATGCGGTGATTGTAGAAGATGAAGTCGTGTAGGGATAAATGCCGAAATCGATGTCGCGAAGTGCGCCGAGTTGCGCCTCGAGCATAACTCTCTTGCCATCTTTGAGCGCATTATTGAGGTAGTAACCCGTATCGCAAATATAATCTTTGAGCGGAGTTCCGTACGTATCGAACCACTCGAGCATTCCCTCAACCGTATAAGGCGTGCCGTGATATGCGCCCTCTATCGTGAGATTTTTCCACTCAACGATAGTTTCGAGGCGTGAACGCAAATACTCGGGATGCAAAATATCGCCCATACGGATTGCCTTTTTCATATACTTATCGGCATAAATGGGGCTGATTCCTCGACGAGTAGAACCAAATTTCTTATCGCCAAGACGATCCTCTTCGAGACAATCCTGCGCCACGTTGTACGGACAGCAAACGACGGCTTTGTCGCTGATTTTGAGATTTGCAGGCGTTATGGAAATGCCGCCCTCTCTAAGTCTTGCAATCTCTTTGCAAAGATGCTCGATATCCACGACCATACCGTTACCCATGACGTTCACCTTGTCCTCACGCAAAATCGCGCTCGGCAAAAGGTTGAGAACGAATTTGCCCTTGTCGTTGATGACGGTGTGTCCTGCGTTGTTTCCGCCTTGATAGCGTACGACGATGTCTTGCGACTCGGAAAGCAAATCGACCATACGTCCCTTGCCTTCGTCGCCCCAGTTGATACCCACGATTGAAGTAAGCATATTTATACCTCTAAAAATTTAATATCGATTAAACCGTGACGTTTGCGGTAGTCCCGATTTTGCCCTCGTTCTCTTTGAGGAGCGGATCCACCACTTCGCCTATATACTCCGCCACTTGCTCTTTGGCTCTTCCCGTAAACGCGTTGACGTCCATAATTTCGTCAAGTTCCTCGCGGCTGAGGTCAAACGCCTCGTCTCTCAAGATACGCTCGAGCAAATCGTTTTCCTTGCCTTCCGTCTTTATCGCCTGCGACGCCGCAACCGAATGCACGCGTATTCTCTCGTGCAAAACCTGCCTGTCCTTACCCTTTTTGGACACGCAATACATAAGGATATTTTCCGTCGCCATAAACGGCAATTCCTGATTGAGATTTTTCTCGATAATGCGCGGATAGACAGTTAAACCGCCGATTATGTTCGCATAAAGTGCCAATATTGCGTCAATCGCCAAAAACGCCTCTGGCAAAGCGATACGTCTGTTCGCGCTATCGTCAAGCGTACGCTCGAACCATTGCGCCGATGCGGTGATAGCAGGATTGAGGCTGTCGCACATGACGTATCTTGCAAGCGACGCCATACGCTCGCTACGCATGGGATTGCGCTTGTACGCCATTGCGGACGAACCGATTTGATGGGATTCAAACGGCTCTTCCACTTCTTTGAGGTGAGACAAAAGTCTTATGTCGTTTGAGAATTTTGCGGCGGATTGCGCAATGGAGCAAAGCACGCTCACCACGTTATAGTCCACCTTACGCGAGTACGTCTGACCGCTCACGGCATACGTTCCTGCAAAGCCCGTTTTCTCTGCAATCGCCTTATCGAGCGCTTTGACCTTTTCGTGATCGCCGCCGAACAACTCCATAAAACTTGCCGCCGTACCCGTCGTGCCTTTGCAGCCGAGCAAGCGCAGTCTTGAAAGTTGAAAATCGAGATTGTCAAGGTCGCTCACAAGGTCTTGCAGCCAAAGCGTGGCTCTCTTGCCCACGGTCGTGGGTTGCGCCGCTTGGAAGTGCGTGTATGCAAGCGTTGCAAGGTCCTTGTATTTGACGGCAAAATCTCTCGTTTTCTGTATGCAGGAAAGCAACTCCGCTCTCACAAGCAAGAGTGCCTCTCTCATTTGGATAATATCCGTATTGTCGCCCACGAAACAACTCGTCGCGCCGAGGTGAATAATTGGTTTCGCCTTTGGGCAAGCCTCGCCGAAGGTAAGCACGTGTGCCATAACGTCGTGGCGCACTTCCCTCTCTTTTTGAGCGGCAAATTCATAGTCGATATTATCGGCGTTTTTCTTCATTTCCTCAATCTGCTCGTCGGTGATATCGATGCCAAGTTTCTTTTCGCTCTCGGCAAGCGCAATCCAAAGTTTGCGCCAAGTGCCGAACTTGAAATCGGGCGAGAAAATGTATTTCATTTGTTTGCTCGCGTATCTTTGGCAGAGCGGAGAGACGTATTCGTCCATACAAACCTCGAAAAACAAAAAAGTGTCCAAATTTATTTTAACCGAATGGTTAAAAAAAAATTGTGAACACTCCTATGTCTTTTGTTTATTTATATAAATAATATACCATTCATATACGAATATGTCAACGATTTATGCACACGCAATTTCCTCAAAATCGCGCCCGAAACCGCCCGTTTCGACAAAAATCGCAAAAGTATAAATTCCGCCTTTCGCTTATAATCGGCATATTCCGTATTATATTTATGCAATACGACCGCATAAAACCCACAAAATCAATGTATAAATATCCATTTTGTTTATAGAAAAATTTTTTAACGAAAATCTTTTGACATTGAATAAAATGAGATTATAATAGGCACTATAATAAATTTTTCGGAGAATACTGATATGATGTCGGATTTGTACGGTAGCATGGTGTTCGACGACAAGGTGATGAGCAAGCGTTTGCCCAAAGAAACTTATCGCGAACTCAAGAGATGTTGCGCGCTTGACTTGCCTCTTTCGCGCGATATGGCAAACATCATCGCAAACGAGATGAAAGAGTGGGCGGTCGAAAAAGGCGTCACTCACTTCACTCACTGGTTTCAACCGCTCACCGGCATCACCGCCGAAAAGCACGATTCCTTCATCGCCCCCACCAAAGACGGCGGCGTAATAATGGAACTCAGCGGCAAGGAACTCATCAAAGGCGAGCCGGATGCGTCCAGTTTTCCCTCGGGCGGTTTGCGCTCCACTTTCGAGGCGCGCGGATACACCGCATGGGACCCCACGTCCTACGCCTTTATCAAGGACGGCATTTTGTGCATTCCGACGGCGTTCTGCTCCTACAACGGCGACGCTCTCGACAAAAAAACGCCGCTCTTGCGCTCTATGGAGGCAATCAACAAGCAAGGCTTGCGCCTTCTCTCCCTTCTCGGCAAAAAAGCGGAGAGAATCAACGTCAACGTAGGACCCGAGCAAGAATATTTCCTCATCGACACGGCTGTGTATGAAAAGCGAAAAGACCTCTTCTACACAGGTCGCACCCTCTTTGGCGCACGTCCGCCCAAAGGACAAGAACTTTCCGACCACTATTTCGGCGCAATCAAACCGAGAGTAGTCAAATATATGAAAGAACTTGACGAGGAACTTTGGAAACTCGGCATTCTCGCCAAGACCAAACACAACGAAGTCGCACCTGCCCAGCACGAATTTGCGCCTATTTTCACCACCGTCAACGTCGCAACCGACCAAAACCAATTGACGATGGAGATTATGAAAAAAGTCGCGTCCAAGCACAATATGACCTGCCTCTTGCACGAAAAACCCTTTGACGGCGTAAACGGCAGCGGCAAGCACAACAACTGGTCGCTCTCCACGGACAACGGCACCAATCTTTTCGATCCGGGCAAAAGTCCGCAAGACAACGCGCAATTCTTGCTCATGCTCGCAGCGGTCATCGCAGGCGTGGATTCTCACCAAGACCTTCTTCGCATAGTCGTGGCAAACGCCTCCAACGACCATCGTCTCGGCGCAAACGAGGCACCTCCTGCAATCGTGAGTATGTTCCTCGGCGACGAACTCACGGGCATTATGCAAGCAATCGCAGACGGCAGAACGTATTCTCGCCGTGCAAAATGCGAAATTGAAATAGGCGTACATGTCCTTCCCAAATTCTCGATGGACACCGCCGACCGCAACCGTACTTCCCCGTTTGCATTCACAGGCAACAAGTTTGAATTCCGTATGCCCGGCTCTTCTCAATCCATTGCAAGCGTCAACTTGGTGCTTAACACCATTATGGCGGAGCAATTCGAACAATTTGCGGACGAACTCGAGAAAGCAACGGACGTCAACGCAGGCATAACCGCAATTATCAAGCGAGTTGTGACCGAACACGGCAAAATCATTTTCAACGGCAACAACTATTCGGACGAATGGACGAAAGAGGCTCAAAGAAGAGGACTCCTCAATCTCGCCTCCACCGTTGACGCACTACCCTTGCTCACGTCGCAAAAGAACGTGGAACTCTTCAAACATCTACACGTTTTCAGCGAGGCGGAACTCAAATCAAGACAAGAAATCTACACACAAAACTATTGCAAACTCCTCAACATCGAGGCAATGACAATGCTCGATATGGCAACTATGGACATCATTCCTGCCGTCATCAAGTATAAAGGCGACGTTGCAAAATCCGCAAACGAAAGCCTTGCGCTCGGAGTCGAGGCAGATGAAGAAAAGGCAATCGCCACCAATCTTGCAACCGAACTCAAGAAAGCGACGAGCGCAGTCAAGAGCCTCAAAACTTCTCTCGACAAAGCGCACTTCCTCGGCGAAAACATCGTCGGCGCACGCTGCTATCACGATGAAGTGCTTGCCGCAATGGCAGACCTCCGCAAGATTTGCGACGAAATGGAACTCGGCACCGCAAAGGCATATTGGCCCTATCCCTCTTACGGCGACATCCTGTTCTCCGTACATTAATTTCGCAAAATAACCACTTTATAAACACAAAAACGACGGTTTAACCGTCGTTTTCGTTTATTTAATGCGTTTCGTCATTTAACGTTTTTGAGCAAGAACCGCTTTTGCGTTTTCAACGATGTCTTGCGTGGTGAGATGATACACTTCGCTGAGATATGCATTTTTGCCCACTTGTCCAAACTCGTCTTTCACGCCCACCATTCTCATAGGCACGGGGTGATTTTGCACAAGCACTTCGGCGACTGCGCTGCCAAGACCGTTTATAACGTTATGGTTTTCGCAAGTCACGATTGCGCCCGTTTCCTTTGCGCAAGCGATTATTTCTTCCTCGTCGATAGGTTTCCAAGTGTGGATATTCACCACTCTTGCGCCTATGCCTTCTTGCCCAAGGATTTCCGCCGCCTCGATTGCTCTTGCCACTTCGATACCGCTTGCAATGAGCGTTACGTCTTTGCCGTCCTTAATTCTGATTGCTTTTCCGAGTTTGAAATCGAGGGTATCGTCATACACCTTTTCGGGCTTTTTGCGTTGCATACGAATATACACCGCGCCTTCGTGATCGATTATTTGCCCCACCGCCTTTTCAAGCATCGTCGCATCCGTCGGCTCAAAGCATACCATATGCGGAATAGCGCGCATAAGAGCCATATCTTCAAACGGCATATGCGTGCCGCCGTTGTACTCTGCGGTTACGCCGGGATCGCTGCCCACGATTTTTACGTTTTGATGGGCGTAGGCTACGGAAATAAAGATTTGGTCGTAGCATCTGCGAGTTGCAAACGGACCGAAACTGTATGCAAACGGGATTTTGCCCATTGCCGACAAGCCTGCCGCAATGCCTATCATATTTTGCTCTGCAATACCCACGTTTACAAATCTATCGGGATACGCCGCTTTGAACACTTTGGTTGCGTGGCAGCTCATAAGGTCTGCCTCAAGAACTACTATGCGATCGTCGTCTTTTGCCTTTTCGACAAGTGCGTTTGCAAGAGTCTGTCTCAATTCTCTATCGTCAGTCATTGTGCATACCTCCCCGTCTCTTTTCTCCACATCTCTTCGCTAATGCTCATACTGTGGCAGTTCGCCGCACTTTCCGCAAAGGATGCGCCCTTGCCTTTGATTGTGTTGAGAACGATCATACTCGGCTTTTCGTTTTGCGCTTTTGCGTTATCTATTGCGTCGGATATCGCCTCGATATCGTGTCCGTCTATGCTTTGCACGTAAAATCCAAACGATTTCCATTTATCCTCGACGGGTGCGATGTCGTTGATGTCCGCAACCGCGCCGTCAAGCTGCATTTTGTTGTAGTCGAGAAGTACGATAAGATTGTCAAGTTTGTGAGATCCTGCAAACATCGTCGCCTCCCAGATTTGCCCTTCTTGGCTTTCTCCGTCGCCTATAAAGCAATAAATCGTGGCAGGATTCTTGTCCATTTTGCACCCGAGAGCCATACCGACGGCGCAAGACAAACCTTGTCCCAGCGAGCCTGCCGTCATATCGATGCCCGGCGTTTTGACCATATCGCAATGCGAAGGAAGTCGAGTTCCGTTTTGATTGAGGGTTGCAAGCCACTCTTTGGGGAAATATCCCTTGTCTGCAAGCACGGCGTACATCGCAGGACCTGCATGTCCTTTGGACATGATCACTCTGTCTCTGTCTTGCTTTTTGGGATTTTGAGGATCGATATTCGCCTTTGCATAATAAATGACCGTCAAAGCGTCCATAACCGACATCGCACCGCCGATATGCCCCGAGCCGAATCTGCCGATGGTCTCTATCGCGTCGTTGCGCAGTTGTCTTGCCTTAGCGGTCAAAAACTCTTTTTGTGTAGAATCCATACTACGCCTCCTAATAAAATTAGTATATCATTTACTATGTTTTATTTCAAGAGATTTTGACACTTGTTTTATATTGCATAAACGTATTCTACACAATATTGAAAAACTTTTCCGTTTAGCCCTAAACCGCCTCCCCCCCCGATATTACTATATCTTTACAACCTACAATTAGTCGTTTTGCAATTCACAAAACAACCACTCAACGCCTCGAAAAATCTCAAATAAACCTCGTTGTTTTTGAGGTTTATTTCTTCTCGTTATCGTTGATTTTTGCAGTTTCTAACAGGGCTGATTTGCAATTTCTAACCGGATGATTTGCTGATTCTAACGCGGTTTATTTGAGATTTACTATTAAAAACTTATTCCAAAGATTTCTTTGGATTTGCGTTTCAAATCGGCTTTCTTTTCCTCGGAAATAGACTGTTCATACACCCTGCCACGCTCTTTGGCAAGGGCGATTATTTTGCCGTCGCTCATTTTTGCGATTGTTGGGAAATCGATTCCACCGCCCGTGCGCTTGCAAAAGTCGTATATAAGGAGTACGCCTTGCGCTTTTTTGTCGGATATAGAATACTTTTGAGCAATGTTTTCAATCTGCTTTTCGCTCTTGTTAGATACCACTTTTTCGCCTGCGATCTCGGTTTCATAGAACTCAATCACCTTCGGTGAAACCATATCGAACACGCTGAATGCTTTGCCTATATCACGTTGATTTGTTGACGTTGAAACGCCACAAACCACGTTAAATATTGCGAAAAATAAAACTGCGAGACCTACTATTTTTATTATCTTTTTCATATTCCACCTCGTATTTATTGTGGGTTAGATTGTGGAAAAATATGTAAAATCAAATATAAAACTTGCAAACGACCGTCTATAAGTAGTTGAAATCGAAAATTTTAACTCATATAATTGTTATTTAGAAAACACTTCTATTCTATAAATCCGTGCCTTCTGCGATATAGTTTTTATAAACTATTTGCAGATTAAATATTTGAAAAACGTATCACTATAAATAGGTGTTTAGAAAGCGAATTGCACACGGCAAATCGTCACAACAAATCGTCTATTCCATATAGTCCTGCGGATTGACTTTTGAGATATCTAACCGCCTCGATTGCGCCCTTTGCATACACTTTGCGAGAGAGTGCCTCGTGGGTGAAAGTCATCACTTCTTCGCTCGTGTTTATTCGCACTTCGTGTTGACCGAAAACGCTGCCCATTCTGAGCGAATGGACGCCGATATCGCCCTCTTTTTTCTTGCCGTTTTCGTGCCTGCCGACCACGATTTGACCGCCGATTGAGTTCTTTACTGCCGCTGCAAGCATAAGCGCAGTTCCCGACGGAACGTCCGCTTTTTGGGTATGGTGTGTTTCGATAATTTCAACGTCTATCCCCTTGAAATTATCGCGATTTTCGGCATCTAACTGCTCGGATTTTTCAAAATTTTGAGCATCTAACCGTTTTAATTCATTATTGTCCGTACGGCATACACCGTCGGAAATAGTGTTTGAGCGGTTAAAAACGGACAATGTTTCTTTGATACATTTGGCTAAAACGGCGATGCCGAGTGACATATTGTTGGCATAAAAAAGAGGAATAAATTGAGAGGCGTATTCGATATATTTTTTCTCCACTTCCGTATGTCCCGTGGTTGCGAGGACGACGGAGCATCTGCGCACAATCGCCGTTTTTAGTATGGAAATGGTGGCATTATGCGAGGAAAAATCGATAATCGCATCAAAATCGCATTGGGCGTCGTCGATGTTACAGACCGTTTCGATACCGTTTTTGGAGCAGTCAAAAGCAAAATTTTTGTCATAAAAATTGACATAATTTTTCGCATCCGAAAGGCGTTGTTTTTGAGGCGTTTTCGCCTGCAAAATCGTGCCGTCAAAGAGTTTATCCACAAACAAAACGACGTCGATATCTTTGGTGTCTTGGCAATAATCAAAAACCTCTCTGCCCATTTTCCCGAGCGCGCCGCACAATGCAATTCTCATAATATAAGTGTATATTGGAGAAATAAAATATATGAAAAACAAGCAAAAGATTGCACGCATTATGTCAAAAAACGCACGATTTTTGACATAAAAAACGCGCAAAAATGCACAAAAATTATGTTAATTTTGGGGCTAAATTATGTCATTTTTGGGATATGCCATATCATAAAAGCGAACAAAATATCATAATCCCGACATTTTATGTTCGGGAGTGATATTTGCGCTACGCGCAAGTGATATTCTCGCAAGGCGAGAGTGATATTTTTGTCTTACGCCAAAAGTGATATTGCGCCATCGGCGCAGTTGTGGAATATTTAGAAAGTGCGGCTGTCGCCTTGATTCCCACGTCGCTACACTCCTCGCAATGACAAGAAGGTGGGACACCCACACCCGAACGTGATATTGCGGCGTTGCCTCAGATGCGGAGTATTTGTATTTCGCTACGCTGGATTCTCACGTCGCAACCCTGTTGCTCCTCTGAATGACATAAGGAGTTTTTGGAATGTGTTGGGTTGTTTATACTGTTGGTTATAATCGATTTGCCTTGGTGGTGAGGGTGAGGATTTTGGATTTGAGGGCGGTGGTGGCAAAGCGGTTTGAGGCGCGCCAAGTCCAGTTGCCTTGAGCCGTTGAGGGCATGTTGATGCGAGACTCCTCGCCAAGTTCCATATAATCTTGAAGTGGGATTACTGCAAGGTTTGCTTTGGAGTTGAGTGCGAGCGAGACAAGCGCATTGGTGGGTGTTTGGGAAAAACGGCAGGGGCATTCCCTTTCAAACACTTTTTTGGTGGTTTCGTCCAACGACTCGTACCATGCCTTTGTGGGCATGCTGTCGTGCGTGCCTGTATAGACGACGCAGTTTTCGCTCTTATAGTTTTTGGGAAGATACTCGTTGGTGCTGTCGGTGAAAGCAAATTGCAAGACTTTCATGCCGGGATAGCCCGTTTTTGCCAATAATTTGCGAACGTCGTCGGTGATGTGTCCCAAATCTTCGGCGATGATTTTTGCCTTGGGGACGGCACTCGAGATTGCCTCGAAAAGCGGATAGCCTACGCCCTCTTGCCATTTGCCGTTTTTGGCGGTGGTATCCTTTGCAGGTATGACGTAATAGCCTGCAAATCCTCTGAAATGGTCTATCCTTACGATGTCGTAAAGTTTGAAATTGCGCTCGGCACGACGTTTCCACCA
>DBJV01000001.1 GCA_002297185.1 Christensenella sp. UBA767 | reverse complement strand
TGCCGCAGTTATTCGCCGTTTAATGGAGTTTTTGTATAAAGTCGGCGTCGATGACGAGTTTCGAAAATGGCGTAATCTCCGCCGTATTCTTATATCCGTAGATATACATGGTGGAAAGCAAGCCGCCGATAATACCACCGCCGTCGTCGCCGTTAGCATCTATGTCACCGAGGCGCACGCCGCCGATTTCGGAAGATGCAAATGACATCTTGGCAAACGTCGGCTCATCCATAATCATATCGTTGTTGCCGAAAAACGATACTCCGCTGACGAGAAATGCCATATGATAATAACACTCGTTGTTGCTGTCGATATAGCGATAGCCTGCAAACGTCGGGTTTTGAGAGATAATACCGCCTGCCAGAGAACCTATAAGTTTATTGGTAGTATCGTTTCCCGTATCTATAAGATTCGCGTTATTTACGTTTTGCCAGTTGTACGCTTTGAAGAAACCTGTCTGCGTAACTTCGAGGTTGATGCCCTTGGACGCAAAATGTTCCATAAAGTACGCGCCGTTCTCTTCCCTCGTGCCGCTCGGAACAAATCTATTCTTCTTTTGTTCGGTAATCGTATAGCGTTCGTACGCAGCGGACATAACCGAGCCAAGCGTGTTGGAACACGTGAAGTTGTTTAATGTGATGTGCGAATAATACGGATGATACGCATTGTCGCTGTCCTCCCAGTTCATTTGGATAGGCACGTACATACCGCATTGCAAGAAGTTTCGCATCACGCATCCGTTGTAAGTCACGTCGCTGTTGCGAGTGGTTACGCCTTGCTTGGAATTTTCGATAATGCAATATTCAAACGTTACATCGGTAAGGCGATACAAATTCCAACCGTGGTGGCTGCCTACAATCGCTACTCTGCCCATAAATCCTTTCGTATCTTCGGGATCTATGTTGCCGTCACCCTCGATTTGGTTTCCGCGCAAAATGACGTTGCTAATCGTAACTCCGCTCCATGAAACACGCACCAACTCGTCGTAGATATCAAATTGGCTTGCGTTTGCGGTTATCATCTTATTGTTGCCATAGACATCTCCGAAGAAATTGAGTCTTTCGTTAGGACCGCCTATTTTGTCGCGACCGCTTTGCGTGTAGTCGCAGTTTGCCATCATAACGATCGCATAAGTGCGCAATGACGAGCCGTCAAGCTTAACAATATACTTATCGCCCGTGATTTCATCCACGTGATAGAACGTCTGCACGGACGGTTGCAAGTTGCCGGTCTTTGTTTCGTAAGTTTGACCACTGTTTACGGCGTTCATCAATGCGTCGAACTCGCCGAATTCGACGTATTCTCTTTGATACATTGCGGCATGTTCGATTTGCGCAACGTTATACACGGACACTCCGTAAATTGCGTTGATAGTCACTTCCGCCGTCGTGAACTTGGTCATACCCTCGTATTTGGGGTATTTTGCGCTGACTCTGACTCGAATGGGCTGCTTACCCTTCCCTTCGAGAGCCTCGGGATTGAATATAAGTTTATTCTTTACAACGTCATCTAAGTGCGCATATTCGCCTCCGCTTACGATTTTGATATCGTACGCATCGTAGAAAGACGCAAGCAATTCACTATACTCGTCCGCCGTCATATCGCTCGTGCGTTTAGGCTCGCCGAGAATTGTGATATACGTCCAGTTGGTCTCCGTTGCGTCGCCTTGCGAAATGTCCTCGTTGACGTATCTAAACGATGCAAACACCGTCTCTCTTGCAAGACCGACCGCCAAAGCCTCGTTTGACGTACGCAATTGCAAATACGAGATTTTGTTGCGGACGTTGAGGATTATAGATGCGCTCGTACCTTCCTCGCTCGTAACGGTAATCGTAACGTTACCGTCTTTCTTTGCAAGCACTTCACCGTTTTGAGACACGCTCGCCACGTCCTCGTTGTCGCTTGCCCACACGACGCTCGGATTTCCGCTCTTGAATGCGGACGCCCATACTGCGCCGAGTTTGAGCGTATTCTCGCCCACCGCAAGCACGTATCCGTTTTCTGCGCAATAGAAATCTGCGTTTCTGATTGCGATATCGTTATCTTCGCACACGTTGAGAGTGAATTTGCCTCTCTTGGTGTTCACCACTACTCTCGATACGCCTTCGTTGACCGTAAGGATATTATCCACGACCGTTGCGCCCTCGATACTGTCGTAATCGTCCGCAATGCCGAGTTCCGCAAGCGAATAGGAACGCTTGTGCGATACGACCTTGGAGCCGAACACCGAACTTGCGCCCTCTGCCTTGACTTCAAGAGTATAGACGTTGCTCGTGACGTATTGCACGTTTTCCGTACCGTCCGTGGAATGCACGCTTGCCTGCATCGTAAATCTTGCAGTGCCTGCTTTCTTTGCGGTGATAACGCCGTTTTGGTCAATCGTTGCGATATCCTCGTCAAGCGCGTTCCAAATGGTGTGATTGACGATACTGTCAATGGGCGTATAACTTGCCGTGATACGTTTGGATTCGCCCACGTTCAAAGTGTTAGACTCGTCGCCTTGAAGATTGCTTATGGTGACGCTCTTAACGTTGTCGCCGCCGACGGATATCAAAATGGTCTTGGACACGTTCTCCACCACCACTTCGATCGTGCCGTGGCAGTAGGAGCAAATGATAAAGTCGCCCGTAGTGTTGGATTGCACCACGTTTCCGTCCTTATCCACGAATGCGAGCGCAGGCTTGACCTCGGGGATGAGGATTTTCGCCATAGCGTCAAGCATCTTGGACGAATCGGGATATCTTGACTTCACCGCCTCGTAAGCGGATTGTCTGTCCTCGTCCTCAAAAGAGCCGTTTTGAGAGAACTCGTTTTCAAGTTCCCCTCTCAACTTCGCTAAATCGGACTTATAGTTGTTGTAATCTTGTTGATACTTGCTATCCGTATAAGATATCGTACCCGTAACGCGCCATTCGATCGTATAGTTTTTGGCTTTTTCGGGATATACCTTTACGTCCACGTAGTCGTAGATGTTCAAAGTCTTATTTGCAACCTCGTCAAAGGAGTAAGTCAGCGTTTCCGCCTCGACTTTTCCTCCTTTGTAGGTCAGTTCGATGTCATCGACCGCAATCCATGCCTGCAAAGACACGATGCTCGATACCATTGCAACGATCAACACTATGAGTACGGGGATAAGTATCAATATACATATCATTACTTTTTTCATAATGCGTTTTCCTTATGTTTCTCGACTTCAATCAGCCGTGCAATCTGTTGATGAGCGCGGTATTGACCTGATAAGTCGTGTGCGGCAAAATCTTCGCCGTGTTCTGATATCCGTAAATGGTTACGCCTATCGCTTGCAAAATATTTTCGCCTATGCCACCGTTTTCCGTCGTAACAACGTCCTTGGAGTTGAGGCTTGAAAGCATTGTATCTTCCAATCGCACCGTCTGAGGCGTAGGCTCGAATACAAAAGTCAACGGAGGCGTATAAGAAACCGCCGCGAACACAAACGCAACGTGTACGTAGCAAGTGCCGTCTTTGTCGATATATCTGTATTTCTCAAAGGTCGGATTGTCGCGAATAATCATAGACGTTTGTTCCGTGATGATCTTGTTAAGTGCCGTGTTGCCCGTGTCGAATACGGACGCATATTCTATATTTTGCCAGTTATATACTTCCAAAATTCCCGATTGATTGAGTTCAAAGTTATGTCTTTCTCTCTCTTTCGTCGAATCGGGTTTTGCAAAGTATTCCGTGAAATATTGCTGATTCTTCTCGAGGTCGTCTTTTACGAATCTACCCTTGTTCGTACCCGAATACGTAAACGTCTCAAACGTCGCCACAAGCACGGATGCAAGCGTATTGGACGAAATGAAGTTGTGGAAATTCACGTGGCAATAGAACGGGTGAATAATGCCGCTATCGTCCGTATACATCTTGTTCATAATGCTCAAACCGCAAGACATAAGGTTGCGGATGATACATCCGTCAAACGTGATGTTGGTATTGCGCACGTCAAGACCTTCTTGACCGTTTTCGAGAATGCAGTATTCAAATTTGACGTTTTCAAGACGATACCAATCCCAATGCATGTCGCTGCCCACTCTTGCGATTCTTCCTTTGAAAGAAAGCGTATCGTCCGTGGAAATTTCGCCGCTTTCGGGCGTGGTGTTTGCACGCAAAATGACGTTGCTTATCTTGACGTTACCCCAGGAGATTCTGATAAGCTCGCCGTCGATTTGACCGGTGATTGCCGATATCATTCTGTTGTTTCCATATACGTCGCCGTAAAACTCGGGACGCTCTTGCCAGTTGACAATATGCGCAGGCGTTCCGTCCTCGTTAGTGGTCGTATCGAATGCGCAGTTTGCCATAAGAGAAATGGAATACGTGCGTTTAGATGTCGGGTTTGTCCACACTTCGTACTTATCATTGGTCGCCGCCACCGTATGCTCGAATATCTTTTCGGGCGCGATAAGATTTTCGGGGCAATCGTTATCAAGTGCGTTTATAATTTTATCGTAAAGTTTTGCGTCAGGCACTCTGTCGTAAATTGCGTTTACGCCCGTGTAGTCCTTTTGGTCAAGTCCAGCTTGGTGTAATTCTTCCATGTTATACACAGCCACGCCGTGCGTAACTTTGATATCCACAATCTCTTGCGTATATTCCAATCTACCTTCGTGCTTTGGATATTTTGCGCTGACTTTCACTTTGACAGTCTTGAGATTATCCTTTGTTTCGAGCAACTTGAGTGTTTCGGGATTGAACACGAGTTTGTTTACGTCCTCGCTGTCGAAGTGTGCGTATTCGCCGCCTTCCACTATCTCAAAAATGTATGCCGCATAGAACGCTCTCAATTGATCAATCGTAGCGTTCTTCGGCTCGCCGAGTACAACTATGTTCGTGTAGTTAGGCTCTTTTGCATTGCCGTTGGTTGCCAAATCAACGTATCTTTCGCTTGCAAATACGGTTTCGCGCGCGAGACCGACTGCCAAAGACGCGTTGGATGTGCGCAATTGCAAGGATGCAATCTTATATTGCACGTTAAGTTCGATTTGCGTTTGATATTCGCCGCATTGAGCAGTAATAACCACGTTGCCGACGCCCACGCCCTGCACTTCGCCTCTTTCGTTGACCGTTGCAACGTCCTCGTTGCTTGACGACCAAGTAACTTCGGGTACGCCGTCCTTAAACACGGACGCCCAGATTGCGCTGAGTTTGAGCGTATGTTCGTCAACCGCCACGACGTAATTGCTGTCTTTTTCAAAGAAATCTGCGTTTTGAATTGCAATTGCGTTCTCGTCGCAAATATCCACGGTCAAAGTGCCGTTCTCCGTCGTAAGCACGATTTGAGTTGCGCCCTCGTTTGCCACAAGTTCGCCCTCCACTATCGTTGCGCCTTCTACGCTCGTAACGTCGTCGTTTATGCCGAGTTCCGCAAGCGAATAGGAACGCTTGTGTGCCATCAACTTGGAACCGAACACCGAACTTGCGCCCTCCGCCACGATTTGCAAAGTATAAACGTTGCTCGTGACGTATTGGATATTGTCCGACTTATCCGTGGAATGCACGCTTGCCTGCATCGTAAATCTTGCAGTGCCTGCTTTCTTTGCGGTGATAACGCCGTTTTGGTCAATCGTTGCGATATCTGGATCGAGCGCATTCCAAACGGTGTAATTGACGATACTGTCAATAGGCGTATAACTTGCCGTAATGCGTTTGGACTCGCCAACAGCGAGCGTCGTCTTGTCGTCGCCATTGAGGTTTGAGACCGTTACGGTCTTAACGTTGTCGCCGCCAACGGACACCAAAAGCGTTTTGGACACGTTCTCTGCCGTGACTTTGACCGTGAAATGGCAATACCAAGACAATCTGATTTGTCCCGAACTGTTGGAAGTCGTCTCGTCGCCGAAAGAATCCACGAAACACGCCGCCGGATACACCATATCCACAAGTTCGTTCGCCATAGCGGAGATTATCTTTGCAGAGTCTGCTGTCGAACCGTACTTTATCGATGCGTTGTTGAACGCTCTTTGCTCGTTTGCGTCCGTAAAGTTGGGATATACCCTGCTTTCAAGTTCCGCTTTCTTTGCGGCGTACTCTTGCAGATATTTGTCGTATTTTGTCTTATAGTCTTGGTCGGTATAAGTGATATCCCCCACGATTTGCCACTCGATAACGTACTTGTTGGCTTTTTCGGGCAATACCACGACGTCGATCTTGTCATACAAATTCACCAAGCCCGAATCGATTTCGTCCAGCGAATAAGTGACGGTCTCCGCCTCCGTTTCCGTACCCTTTATTTGAAGTTTCAAATCCTCGACTGATATCCACGCCTGCGTAGATACGATCGCCGAAACCATCGCGACTATAAACACGATGATTATCGGGATGAGGATGAGAATACCTATCATTACTTTTTTCATACTTTTCTACCTATGACTTACGGAATGATGTTCATATATTTCTTGTTGAGATTGACGAACAAGCCTGCGAGCGATCCGCCGAGCAAGATGAGCGACACGACGCTCAAAATGAGGTAAATCGTATTGGTATCGCCTGCTGCGATAATGGTTTTTCCGCCTATCGTCAAGGGCAAGAAACTGAAAATCATCGTGAACAATCCGTATATAACGGCAACCAAGATACCTATGGTCATTGCAAGCGCAACGTTCTTGTTGGCGGACACCAACTCGCCGTCGCCCGACACGTTGAACGTAGGCGATTTGATATCGGCGAGCATGCTGAGGCTTGTAAGGCTTATGACGAGCATTTCCGCAATGCCGAAGATTGCTCCGACGTCAAGAGCGGAAAGCACTCTGCCGCCTGCCTCGCTCGAGTAATAACCGCCCGAGAGTGCGCAGCACAATGCGTTGGATATCGTACCCGTCAAGGAGTAAAGGAAGAACTTGACGAGGATTTGATGCGTATAACTTACGGGAATGACCTTAGTGTGATAGAAACACGCGCCTTCTCTTGAAATGCAGGTGGATGCAAACGACACGATTATCGTGATAAAGAGCGCGATAACCATGAGCGTAAGTCCTGGCATAATGTCTGCGCCTATGCTCTTCGTTCCCATAGACGCGGCAAGACGGTTGCAGTAGAACACCATTACCGGAGCCGCAAACGCCATTGCGAAGTATTGGAAGGAATAGTTGAAACTTCTCAAGATGAGATAAAACTCACGTCTGAAAAGCGCGTATGACACGGGACGGCGCACGTCTTTGATTTTCTTTTTGAAGGACGCCTTTTGAGTCTCGATTCCGTAAAGGATTGTCTTGTAGTATTCCCTCGTGGTAACGAAGTAAGCGGCAACGCCCAACGCTCCGTTGATGAGGATGAGATACAAGAATCTGAGTGCGTATTTACCTGCCGAAAGTCCGCCGTAAATCTTGCCGTTGATAATCTCCGCATACCAATTGAAGGGATATGCGTTGCGTGCAAACTTTTGATATCTCGCAATCATGTCCGCCGAGAAAATGGTTTGCTTTGAGTCCTTGAGGTACGTAAGCACGTTTCCGAGCGATACGAGATAGAACGCAAACACCACGCACACGACGATGATTGTGAGTATAAGTATGAGCAAAAACTGATTCTTCACCGCATTCATAACCTTCATAACGGGGACGGCAATGATGTTTGCGATAAAGAACGGCACGAGCGTGGAAAGCAGCGTGATGCCTATATACGAGAAATAGTCGCCCACGCGTGCGCCTGTGATAATGCCGAACGAGATATAGAACGGCAACATCGTGAGCAAGCACACCACGAGATTGTGCAGATAGCAGTAAATGGATTTTGCAACGAGGATTTCTTTTCCGCTTACGGGGAAACGCAAAAGCATCTCGTTATCGCCGTTTTGATACAGGTTTTTGATGACGTTGCCCGTTGCTATAATGGTTGCAAGGCTTATTGTCAGCGTCGCTGCAATAACCAAGAATTCCATACGCAATCCCGAACGTCTTACGAATACGTTTGTGAGATAATATACGCCCACCGCAAGCACGGCATAAACTATAAGGAAAAACAGATAGTTGCCGTATTGCGCCAACTTTTTAAGCGGCGTGGTCTTTTGCGTGGAACCGAATCTCGATTTGAGGTCGAGGCGGAACAGCGTTCTCACGCTTTGCATTGAGAATTCGCCTTTCATTTTTGCTCTTCCTCCGAGTTGTTATCTTCTGTGGCGTTTTGCGGATTGATAATTCCTTCCACGTCTTGTGCGTCAACGATTTCTTCCACGTCTTGAACGGAGGGGATGTCCGGGCGCATATCCGCGCTCTCTTGCGCAACGTAGTCCTCAAACAATCTTTGCTCGTACGTACCCGTAACACGGAAGAACGTCTCTTCGAGGTTTGCCTTGTTTTTGTCGTTGCCTGCAAGGTCGATTATGTCGATGAGGTGTCCGTCGTTGACGATTGCGGCTCTGTGGCAAAGTTTCTTAACGAGGTCGAGGTTGTGGCTCGAGAAGAATACCGTGTTGCCCTTTGCGCAATGCTCTCTCATATAAGAGATGATTTCCGCCGTAGATTGCGGATCGAGACCCATCATCGGCTCGTCAAGCACCCAAAGTTTGGGATCGTGAATGAGTGCGGCGATGATGCAGATTTTTTGTTTCATACCGTGCGAGTAGGATTTGATTTGTCTGTCAATAGCCGCCTCGAGTTTGAAGAGTTTGGCGTATCTGTCAATTCTTTCCGTTCTCACGAGCGCAGGAACTTTGTAAAGGTCTGCGACGTAGTTGACGTATTCCCTACCCGTAAGTTTTTCATACACGGAGTGGTTATCGGGGACGTAACCCATTTCCATTTTGGCTTTGATCGGCTCTTTCACGATGTCGTGACCGCAAATGGTAATCGTGCCGCTGTCAAATGGCAAGATACCCGTAAGGCACTTAATCGTGGTGGATTTACCTGCGCCGTTTTGTCCGAGGAAACCGAAAATTTCACCGGGTTTCAATTCAAACGAAATATTGTCAACTGCGACTCTGTCGCTCTTTGGATATGTCTTTTTCAGATTTTCAACTTTTAACATTGTGATTTTTCTCCTGAAGTTTTAATTGCGTGCGCATATACGCGCGCACGCGCGCTTATGTGTAGCCCGAAAACGGCGCAAAAATGCCGTCTCCGAGAAGAAAATAAAATTATTGCAAAATAACGGGTGAAATCCGCAAATAAGAATTGGACGCGACTATATCGTCGTGCCTTGAAGAGTGATAAACGTCACCCCACTTATCGGGCGGCGTAAAAGTGTTGTCGGTATTGCGACCTACGCTTGAAAATACGAATCCGCAATACGTTGCAAAATATAATCCGAACAATACGGTAAGTGCCGTAATGTTGATAAGCGCTATGTAGAGAATTGACGTTTTAATCGCGAAAAAGGTAAACTGTTGCACCATGCTCTTGAACAGTGCAAAAACCAAAAGCGAAGTTGCAATCGCCGATACGAATCCGCGAATGCGACTAGGCAAAAGTCTTATCAGTAAAAATATGCATCCGACTGCCGCAAGCCCTGCAATCGTCTTGGCAAGCCCGACGATAAAGGACGTGACTTCGGTCAGGAACGATAGAAAATCCAATTCTGCTCCGTGCGTGCGTGCGTACGTGATTTTTCTGACATTTTCGCGCGCAGTTATATGTGTATTTTAACAACTATATATAATAAAGTCAATCAAAATCTATATTTTGTGGCTCATACGGGGGGTTAGGCACAATTTTTATTGGGTTTTTAATGGTTTTTGCGAACAAAATATATGTTTTGCTACATATCAAAAACGCTTGACGAAAAATTTTTAAGAGCGTATAACAATCACATAAACGCAAAGGAAGTATAATTATGTTTACGCAAATCATGTCCGACATCGCCTATTTCGAGATTCTTCTCCCCTTGGCATTGATACTGCTTTGCACCAAACTTTTCTCTCTTCTCGGAAAAAAAATCGGACTTCCGCAAGTCGTTGGTATGCTTGTTGCAGGCATACTTTTGGGACTTATCAAACTTATCCCGAATCAGCGCATTTTCACGGAAGATACCACCGAAGGACTAAAATTCCTTGCAAAAATCGGCGTCATATTGATTATGTTCTCCGCAGGTCTGGAAACTGACGTAAAACAATTCAAAACTTGCGGCATCCCCTCGATTATAATCACTTCGCTCGGCGTAATCTTCCCCGTCGGTCTCGGATTTTTGGTATCCGCGGCTTTCAACGGCGGCTTTAAGGATATGAGCCAACACCAAGTGATAACCAACCTCTTTTATGGCACGATTTTGGCGGCAACGTCCGTCAGCATCACCGTCGCAGTCCTCAAAGAACTCGGCAAAATCAATTCAAAAGTCGGCACTTCGATTATCGCCGCGGCAATTCTCGACGACATCATAGGCGTTATCCTTCTTTCCCTCTTCATAAGCCTCGACAAAGGCAGCGACCTCAAAGGCGTAGGCATCGCAATCGGCAAAATGATAGGATTCTTCGCCGCCTCTATTTCCGTCGGTCTCGTGCTGCACTTTCTTCTCAAACACTACCTCAAACGCCACCCCGAACATCATAGACGTATCCCCATTATCGGCTTTGCGATGGCATTCTTGTTCGCATATGCGGCGGAAGAATGGTTCGGAGTTGCGGATATCACAGGCGCATACGTAGCAGGCATTATGCTCGCAACGCTCAGCGAGGCAGGCTATATCGACAGAAAGGTGGAAGTGAGCAACTACATGATTTTCGCCCCCGTATTCTTCGCCAACATCGGCATCAACGCCAACTTTAGCGGAATCTCCCCTGCAATGGTCGGTTTCGGCTTTGCATTCGTTGCCGCAGGTCTTATCGGCAAAGTTCTCGGCTGCGGTCTCGGCTCGCTCATCTGCAAATATTCCTTCAAAGACAGCCTGCGAGTGGGCATCGGTATGATGGCAAGAGCGGAAGTCGTCCTCGTCTGCGCCCAAAAAGGCGTTGACAGCAACATAATCGACCCCTCGATTATGCCCTTCGTCCTGATACTCATCATAGTATCTTCCCTCCTCACCCCCTTGTTCCTCAAACTCTCCTACCGCAAGGAATCCCCCGTCCCCGACGTCCAAGAGTATATCCGCGAGGATTTAATAAAGTAAAAATATGGAAGAATAAAATTTACGCCACCGCGATGCGATGGCGTTTTTTATTTGGATAAATGACGCTATGAATAAAGCGCAGTCGTAACTCCTCTAAATA
>DBJV01000044.1:1471-9212 GCA_002297185.1 Christensenella sp. UBA767 | reverse complement strand
TCGCCGCCGTTGCGGCTCGAAGTTCCGTCCTTGAAGTTGCACATACCGTTAATAAGTTTCAGTTCTTGCGGAAGTCCTAAGCGCAATATTTAGATGAAGAACAAGAAAGAGCCACGCTCTCGGCAACCCTAATTTACTAACCGTAAATGAGTTGTCGAGGCGTGGCTCTGCCGAAGTTATTCGCTAAATAGTGCGCTTAGGCTTTCGCAAGCACTTCTTTAAGGCGAAGGTCAACTCTGTGCTTTTCGTCAATTTTAATTACCTTTACGAGAACGATATCGCCGACGTTGACTACGTCCGTGACCTTTTCGACGCGTTGGTCGGAAAGTTTGGAGATGTGAATCATGCCGTCTTTGCCGGGTGCGAAGTTGACGGATGCGCCAAATTGTCCCTTGTCGTTTTCCATGATCTTGGTGACTTTGCCTTCATAGACGTCGCCAACCTCTACGTCGCGAACGATGTTCTCGATGATGGTGCGAGCTTTCTTGATTGCTGCGTCGTCGCTGGATGCGATGAAGATCATACCCTCGTCGTTGATGTCGATCTTTACGCCGGTATCTTCGATGATCTTGTTGATGGTCTTGCCGCCCGTGCCGATGACGTCACGAATCTTGTCGGGATCGATTGAGAATGACACGATCTTGGGAGCGAACTTGCTGAGTTCTGCGCGCGGTCCGGGAAGAGTTGCGAGCATCTTGCCCAAAATCTCGAGTCTGCCGAGACGAGCTTGTTCGAGAGCGCGAGTGAGGATTTCCTCATCGATGCCCTTGATCTTGATATCCATTTGGATTGCGGTGATACCTTCCGTCGTACCTGCAACCTTGAAGTCCATGTCGCCGAGGAAGTCCTCAAGACCTTGGATATCGGTAAGAACTGCGACTTTGTGGCTCTCTTCGTTCTTGATAAGCCCCATTGCGATACCTGCGACGGGTGCTTTGATAGGAACGCCTGCGTCCATAAGTGCGAGCGTGCTGCCGCAAACGGATGCTTGAGAGGTTGAACCGTTGGAACTCAAAATATCGGATACCGTGCGGATTGCGTACGGGAATTCGTCCTCGCTGGGAAGAACAGGCTCGAGAGCGCGTTCTGCAAGTGCGCCGTGACCGATTTCACGACGTCCCGGGCTCTTAAGTGCTTTTGCCTCGCCTGTGGAGTAACCGGGCATGTTGTATTGATGCATGTATCTCTTGTAGTAGTCGTCGTCAAGACCTTCGAGCTTTTGAGCCTCGCTGATCGTGCCGAGCGTGCAAGTGGTCAAAGCCTGCGTTTGTCCTCTAGTAAAGACTGCGCTGCCGTGAACTCTCGGGAGCATACCGACTTCGCACCAAATCGGACGAATTTCTGTAAGCTTTCTTCCGTCGGGACGTACGCCGTTGTCCAAAATCTTTGCACGGACTTTCTCTTTCTTGAGATAGTAGAGGCTGTCAAGGATGAATTTGGTCTTTTTCGCCTCGTCGTTGAATTGATCTGCGAAGTGAGCAAGCACGTCCTCGTTGAGTGCGTCCTCTCTCGCCTCTCTCTCGTAACGGTCAAACGCCTCGAGAACGTAATCCATCTTCTCGTTTGCGTACGCTCTTACAGCCTCGTTGATGTTGTCGGGAATGTGTTCGAGTTCAATGTCGAGTTTGGGTTTGCCGACCTCTTTTTGGATCTCTTCGATGAAAGCGACGATCTTCTTGATTTCTTCGTGACCGAACATGATTGCGCCGAGCATCTCTTGTTCGGTAATCACGTCTGCGCCTGCCTCAACCATCATGATAGCGTCTTTCGTGCCTGCGAGGTTGAGCGTGAGGCGGGATTTTGCACGTTGTGCGCTGTCGGGGTTGATAACGTACTCGCCGTCAACCATACCGACTACGACAGAACCCGTCGGGCCTGCCCAAGGTATATCGCTGATAGAAAGCGCAACGGACGAACCTATCATACCGAAAACTTCCGGCGGAATGTTGGTGTCAACGGACAAAACCGTTGCGATAACCGTGACGTCGTTGTAAAGTCCCTTCGGGAAAAGCGGACGAATAGGACGGTCGATAAGACGTGACGTAAGGATCGCCTTGTCGCTTGCTCTGCCCTCTCTCTTCTTAAATCCGCCGGGGATTTTGCCGATTGCGTACATTTTCTCTTCGTAGTCAACGCTCAAAGGGAAAAAGTCCATACCGTCACGCGGTGCTTTGCTCGTCGTTGCGTTTACCATAACCACAGTGTCACCGCAACGCACGATGCAAGAACCGTTGGATTGTCCGCAGTATGCGCCTGTTTCGACGGTCATTTCTCTGCCGCCTACCGTTGTTTTGAAAATTCTTTTTTCCATAAATTTCTCCTTCTGGGAATTCCGTCATTCCCGAATATTGCCTTTCGGCATTTTATTTTTTATTATTGTGCGGATAATTCCGCAAAAAAAACGGGTGCGTAAACCACACCCGAAATTTTTACTTTCTCAAACCGAGAGAGCTGACGATTGCACGGTATCTTTCGATGTCCATATTCTTGAGATAATCCAAAAGACCTCTTCTATGACCGACCATCATGAGAAGGCCGCGACGGCTGTGGTGATCTTTGGGGTGATTCTTGAGGTGAGCGGTAAGCTCAGAGATACGTGCAGTCAAAAGTGCGATTTGAACTTCCGGAGAACCGGTGTCGCCCTCTTTGCGAGCATACTTTGCTATAATTTCTTGTTTCGTAGTTTTATCCATTGTTTTTGCCTCCTTCGTTGGATAAATGATTCGCTTTCAACCAAGTAACGACTCGGAGTATTGTCGCAACCTCGTCGAAAGTACGTGTGTATATTAACATATACAAAAAATAAAGTAAACCGTTTTAGCGTGATTTTTTCGCTTTAATCAAATTTTTCTCAAAGCCAAAAATCGTGTTGCCTCTTTAACATCTCGTCTATGTGCTTGACGTACTCGAGCGGCTCTTTGTAGTTGGCGCATCTGGTGATGAGATTTTGCTTTTTATTCCACTTTTTGGATATGGCGTTTGCGCCGTTTGCTATTATGGACGTGTCCTCTTCCATAATATCCACGTTGTAGATGCACGCCTTGTTCGGCTTTGCGTAACCGACGTTTTCAAGGTTTCCGCTCGTGTATTTCTGGCGGTACATATAATACGGCTCGTAACCCGATTCCGTCAGTTTAGAATACGCATAATCCACCATTTGAGACGCCGTCTCGAAATCGGTGTTGTCGTATCCGCCCTGCTTTAGCGCAGAGCCTTTTTTCATATAAAGCGTATGCACCGTTATGTTTTCGGGATCGAGTGCGACGGCAATATCCACGCTGCGCTTGAAGTCCTCAAAAGTTTCGTCCGGAAGGCACGCAATCAAGTCCATATTCACGTCAAATTTGTCCTTTACGAGCATATACGCATTATACGTCTGCGCGCTCTTGTGTCGCCTGCCTATGATTTCCAAAGTCTTGTCGTTGAAGGTCTGCGGATTGACTGAAACGCGCGTTACGCCGTGCTTTTGCATAACCGCAACTATGTCCTCGTCAATGGTATCGGGACGTCCTGCCTCGACGGTAAATTCCCTTGCGTCGAAGTGGCAATGCTCCAAAACTCTGTCAAGAGCCTGTGCGCCTATGGAAGTCGGCGTTCCGCCTCCCACATATACGGCTCTAATCTTCAATTTCCTACTTCTAATCAACTCTTTTGCCTGTTCGAGTTCTCTTATAAGGCACTCCACGTACGGCTCGACGAGCTTTCTTAGCTTGTCTATCGGGAGGGATACGAAGGAGCAATAAGCGCACCTTGTCGGGCAGAACGGAATAAACACGAATACGTCGTACTCCTTGCTCGATTTGTTGCGTATCGGGGCTTGCACGTTGACGATTTTTTCAACGAGATTGACCTTGTCTTCGCTCACGCTGTAATCGTCCAAAAACACTTCCCTTGCGCTCTTTCCGTAGTCCTCGAAGTCGTTTTGAATTTCAAGAAACAACTTGGTAGGTCTTATCCCCGTAAGACAACCGTACGGAAGGTTTACGCCCGTCAAAAACGAGAGCGTGCGATATATGGCGATTTTCAAAAATCGCTTTTCTTTGCGCTTGCGTTCAAGTTCGTTTTTACTCTTTATGGGGAAAGCGTAATGCTTTTGGAAATTTTCAAAATAGTCAGAATAAACCGATATTCTAATGGCATTTTTTTGCCTTGCATAATCAACGTCGAGTTTCAAATCAACGTCTGTTCTGCTTTCGAACGGGCGCACGAGTTCCATCAAATCGTTGAGGTATTCTTCGTTTGAGATGTGAAAATCAATCATTGGCTTTTCTTTTGTCAGTCTATGGGTTTATAAGCGTTTTTCTCTATAATGGGGTTGTTTTTTCTTTCAAAATCAAGCGTCGTAGGCTCGCCGTGTCCCGTCAAAAGCGTATAGTTGCCTTTTAGGGTAAAGAGTTTGTTGACGATTGAATTTTTGATATCTTTTGCGTTTCCGTCGTAAAAATCAGTACGTCCGTAGGACATAAAGAATATGGTATCGCCCACGAAAATCTTGTTGCCCACCACGTAGCACACACTACCCTTTGCGTGTCCCGGGGTGTGAATAACCTTGACGTCAAGCCCTGCCACTTTCAGCGTTTCGCCACCGCGGAGTAGCACGTCAGGCACAAACTTTTCCACCTTTACGTCAACGGAAAAGCCCATATTCTTGTAAGAATTTATCTTTTCGACCTCGTCCTTATGCAAGAACACCGCAGGGGCTTTGCTCTCGTCGTAGTTGCCCTTTTCGTCGGTGCAAACTATTTTCAAAAGCGGCGCAACGCCTGCGATATGGTCAAAGTGTGCGTGAGTGAGCAATATAGCGTCGATTTTGGCTTTTGCGTCCTTAAAAATCTCCGCAATCTGCGCTGCCTCGCCGCCGGGATCGACGACGAATCCTCTGTCGCCGTTTATAACGATATACGTATTAGTTCCCAGTTTTCCCGTGTATAGATGGAAAAATCTCAAATCGTTTATCATCTATGCACCTCGACAACGCCGTCGATAGCGCGGATTTTCTTTACGAGTTCTTCAAGCACGCTGCCCTGCTTAATTTGTACGGTTACGGTAAATTCGCCAAGTCCCGTCTTATCCTCGAGCCTTGCGTTTGCCGCCACGATATTAAGTCTTGCGTTTGCGATAAGCGCGGTTATGGACGCGATAACGCCGTCCTTGTTCTCAACGGTTATGATGAGCGTTGCGTTGAACATCTCCTCGCCGTCGCTGTCCCAACTCGCCTGAATAAGACGCTCTTCTTCCATTCCCTTGACGTTCGGACAATCCTTGCGGTGAATGGACACGCCCCTGCCTCTGGAGATATATCCGATAATATCGTCACCGGGGACGGGCGAGCAGCATTGCGCCATACGCACCGTGAAGTTTGCGTTGCCGTTGATAAGCACGCCGCTCTTGGAGTGTTTGTGCGGTTTCTGCTCTTGCACGGGTACGGTGGGAATTTGTTGTTGCGGAGAGTGATCTTCCTTCTTAAAGCCCTCGATTATTCTCGTAAGAACTTGATTGGTCGTAATTCCGCCGTATCCGACCGCAGCGAACAAGTCCTCTTCCGAACTCAATGCGTGGCGTNNCGCGTTGCAAAATACCGCTCAAAATCTCGGGCGTAACGATTTCCGCAAGCGCATAACCTCTGCGTTTTGCCTCTCTTTCAAGCATTTCCTTGCCGCGTGCGATGTTCTCGTCTTTCTTCTCTTTCTTGAAGTAAGCGCGGATTTTGGAGCGAGCGGATGCCGTATGCACGTATTTGAGCCAGTCAAGGCTGGGACCTTTTGAGGCGTTGGACGTCAAAATTTCGACGATATCGCCGTTTGCGAGTTTTGTCGAAAGCGGCACCATACGCTTATTGACCTTTGCGCCAATACACTTATTGCCTATTGCGGAGTGGATTTTGTACGCCAAATCGAGAGGCGTGGAGCCTACGGGCAAATCGAACACGTCGCCCTTTGGAGTAAATACGAACACCTCGTCGTCAAAGACGTTGATTTTGACGGCGTCCATAAACTCTTTTGCGCCGTCGATATCCTTTTGTGCGTCCATGACTTCACGCAGCCAACGCACCTTGCTGTCAAGTTCGCTGTCCTTGCCCGTCGTGCCTTCTTTATACTTCCAATGCGCCGCAACGCCGTATTCTGCGATTTTGTGCATCTCGTACGTGCGGATTTGAATTTCAAAAGTCTCGTTGAACGGCGTAACAACGGTCGTATGCAAAGACTGATAATTGTTTGCCTTTGGCATTGCGATATAGTCCTTGAATCTGCCGGGGAGCGGTTTCCACATAGTGTGGATTTCGCCGAGCATCGTGTAGCAGTCTTTGACCGTATCCACGATAATACGCACGGCAAGAAGGTCGTAAATCTGGTCTATATCGATATGCAGATTGTGCATTTTCTTATACACGGAATAGAAGTGTTTTGGTCTGCCGTTCACCTCGCCGTGTATGCCCATTTCTTTGAGTTTTGCCTCGATTTGCTTGCAAATAGCGTCCAAAAACCCTTGCCTTTCGCTGCGTTTTTTGTTTACGCTCTCGGCAACGTACTTGTACTCTGCAGGATAGAGATATTTCATTGCCAAGTCCTCGAGTTCGCACTTGAAGAAAGAGATACCCAGCCTGCCTGCAAGCGGCGCGTAAATGTCCAGCGTTTCTTTTGCAATTCGTTTTTGCTTTTCTTCTGGCAGATATTGAAGAGAGCGCATATTGTGAAGTCTGTCGGCAAGTTTGATGATGATAACACGCAAATCTTTCGCCATAGCGACGAAAATCTTGCGGAAATTCTCTGCCTGCGCCTCTTCTCTGTTTACGAATTGGAGTTTATCGAGTTTGGTAACGCCCTCGACAAGTTCCACAATCTCGTCGCCGAACTCGTCACGAAGTTGCTCGTAAGTTACGGAAGTATCTTCCAAAACGTCATGCAAAAACGCGGCTATGACCGTCGAGCTGTCAAAGCCGTAATCCGTCAAAATCTCCACCACCGCGCACGGATGAATAAAGTAGTCCTCGCCCGAACTCCTTTTTTGTCCCTTGTGCGCCTCTTTGGCAAAGTCGTACGCCTTTTTGATTTCCGCATAATTGAGCGGATACGTTTTTCTGAGTTTTATGAGCAATTCTTCCATAAATTCCTCTTGTTTGTGCCACCTACTCGGCTTTCGCCACCTATATAACGCTCGATACTCTTGCGACGGTCAACTATCAATATTGACTTTCGCAATCGTCAATACGCAATTGTTATCCTATTTGTCTATCGTTCAAAAATAAGTTTTAGACCACTTATAATAGATTATTATACTTTATCTTAAAAAACATTGCAATAGCAACTCAAAAAAGCACGCCGTTTTTTTTAGGCGTGCAAGAGATTGCGATACACAACGCTGTCCGAAAGATTGGATTTCTTTCTGCTCACCGTAACGATGCCCCTGTCGCTTATCTCGATAAGCCCGAGTTGCTCGAATATCGTCATAGCAGCATAAAACTCGCTCTCTTTCACCTTGTATCTCGAGCATACTGCAATATACATCTTCCTATATCCGCCCTGCTTTCCGCCCTTTGCGGCGATATTGAAAACTTCCTTATAGATGTTTCTCAATCTATCGTCCGTAATGCGCAATTGCTTTGGCGTAATATCACCGAGCGCATAGCACGTCGTCTCTCCTTGAAGTTTGGCAAGATACCCCTCGCAAAGCGGTCTGCCTGCCACCACGACTCTCTTGTAGAATGAGAAATCGTAACACGCCGCAGGACACACCACAACAC
>DBJV01000044.1:0-1432 GCA_002297185.1 Christensenella sp. UBA767 | reverse complement strand
CACGGGAAGGTTCTTCACTTCCTCGCACTCTTCACAAATCTTGTCGTATTCCTCCTGCGAGAAACACACTACAACCGTCCCAAACGGCTCTTTAAGCCACGTTTTGAGCGTGTTAAAGTCCGTATTTTGCAAAATCTTGCCCTTTTGCGCACCGACCGAAATAACGCCGCTTTGCGTATTTATTGCCGCCGCGCAGACTTGTGCGTTGAGGCTGTTTTGCAATATAACGCCACCCTCGCAGGAGAGTTGGTGCAAGTTCATACACTCGCTCTCTTGCGGCGTAATATCCACGTTTTCAAATTCCAGCGTTTGGATAATACCCTGTGCGTTTTCTCTGTTTTGGAACACGTTTACGCCCAGCGTAACTTCCAAATTCACCTTTCCCGTAGCAGGAAAAAGACACGGCGCAAACTTGGAAAATCCCATCAATTCGATGTTACTTCCCGTATATTTAACGTGCTGTGAAAATCCTATTCTTTCAAATTTAAGTCCCTGCGCCTCGATTAAGAAGGTGGGCTTGGGATTTTGATAACCCGTGGGTTCTAAAAGTTCCAATTCTTTTGCAAAGGAAAGGAAATTCATATCCATAGGCAGTTGCATCTCGCACTCAACGACGTGTGTAAAATCCTCTGCCTTATGCTCTAACAAAAGTTTCTTGTTTGCGGCTGTTTTGAAGTCCTCAAACGCCGATACGTTCATACTGACTCCTGCCGCCTGCGCGTGTCCGCCGAAAGCCGTAAAGTATTCGGAAAGCGAGCAAAACAACTCAAATATGTTCACCGACGGCACCGAACGAGCAGAGCCTCTAAGTTCCTCACCGTTCTTTGCAAACAGCACCGCAGGACGCTTAAACTCCTCCACCAGTCGCGCGCACGCGATACCTAATATACCCGGCTCCCATTTATCGCTGTAAAGCGCGATAATTCCCATATTCTCAAAGTCCGCGCCTTTGAGCATCTGCTTTGCCGACTCAACCGCATTCTCGCACAATTCTTGACGGGCGGCATTATCTCTTGCAAGTTCCTCCGTGAGCGTTCTCAAAAGGAAATAATCGTTTTCGAGGAACAATCCCACCACTTTCATTGCGGAATTNNCATTCATCCTCGGCGCAAGCCTAAACATAACGTCCTGCGACGACACCGTCTCTTGATTAAGGAGCATCTTCACGCCCTTTCTCGGCGACGTAGTGATTTGTTTAAGTCCGTAGTAGGCGATTATCCTGTTGTCCCCCACAAGCGGCACGACGTCCGCAATGGTGGCGATAGACACGATATCAAGGTATTTGCAAGTCTCTTGCCTGTTGCTCAACGCCTCGACGAGTTTGAGCGCAACGCCCGCCCCGCACAAATCGAAAAATCCCTTGCGTGCGACTTTCGGATCGACCACGATACAATCGGGAATTTTCTCTTGCGGCTCGTGGTGGTCGGTAACG
>DBJV01000026.1:834-13507 GCA_002297185.1 Christensenella sp. UBA767 | reverse complement strand
TGTGAAATTTGAGCGTGTTGGTAAAGACAAAAAACAAGTATCAGTTTACGCACAAGAACAATAACAACAAACAATACTCCGCTCAATAATGGGCGGAGTTTTTCTATTTTTTTTGCAATCGCCAAAGTGTATTTGTATATGGCAACTTATGACCAATCAAAGGCATTCCCGATTGCAAATATAGCCAACGCAAGTTTTGCATTTGCTTGAATTTCAAGAATGCTTTTATAGCTGAAAAAAATATTCGAACGGCGCAAATATATACAAATGAACGTGCGCACGCGTGCGCGCGAGGGGTTTATGCAACTTATTACCTTTACAATACCCAAAACCGACACCTTCGACGTCGGACAAACGCTTGATTGCGGTCAGGTTTTTCGTTACGTCAAGACGGAGAACGGATTTAGAGTGTATGCTCTCAATCACGTGGCGTATATCGAGGAAAGGGCGGACGAGTATATCGTCGAGTGCGACGACAAGAATTTTTTCCTCAACTACTTCGATTTCGACACAGATTACGCCTATATCCAAAGCAAGGTTCAAGACGGCGGATTCGTTTACGACGCAATAGAATTTGGCAAAGGCATACATATTTTGCGCCAAGATCCCGTCGAAAGCATTTTTTCGTTCATAATTTCGCAAAACAATCATATACCTCGTATTAAGGGGATAATCGAGCGCATTTGCGATGCATTGGGCGAGGACATGGGCGCATACCACGCTTTCCCGAGCGTAGAGAAACTTGCCTCGGCAGGCGTCGATTTCTATACGTCGATAGGCGCAGGGTATAGAGCGGAATATCTCGACAGAGTGGCAAAAACGCTCGTCGGTGAGGATGTGAACAGTTGGAAGAGCCTATCCACACCCGATTTGAGAGCAAAACTCTTATCCTTGCACGGCGTGGGAAGAAAAGTCGCTGATTGTGCGCTCTTGTTCGGATTCGGCAGATTCGACGTCTTTCCCGTCGATACGTGGATAAAAAAGATCTACGAGGACGAGTTCGAAGGCGCAGGACCCGAAAAAATGTCCGAATTGCTCGTGCAAAAATACGGCAAATACGCAGGTTTCGTGCAACAATGGGTGTTTTATTACAAAAGAGTAAAAAAAGTATAGACAAAACGTATAAAATGCGCTAAAATAGACTTAACAATACAAAAAGGATATATCAAGTCCGCTTTTGTGCGACTTGGAAGAGGAGAAAGATTATGGCAGCGACCAAAAAATATGTTGTTCTTGCAGATATCGAAAGCGTAAGAGTGCCTTTCAGCGTATTCGCATCCGCTCTTGAAGAACTCTCTCGCATCGGCGAAATCGCAGCATGCAAATTCTACGGATATTCCNNTTCCGCAAAACGTACCAAAGATTACGGTGAATTCATCCAAGAAAACAGCTATGACGCGCTTTCCGCACTTCCCAAAAAGAGAAAAGGCAAACTCGACCTTCGTCAAGTTATCGACGCAGCAAGACTTGCACAATTCCCCAATATCGACGGTTTCTTCCTTATTTATGGAAACGGCGACATCACTCCGCTCATTGCATACCTCAAAGCATACGGCAAAGACGTCGTTGCAGGCGTTGTAGAGCCCGATAAGAACTCCGTTCTTTGCAACAAGGTTATCATGCTCGATGCAAACGCATCCACGCAAACCGTGCTTAACGCAGGCTACAAGAGAGTCAATGCAGCACCCGTCGTGAAGAAAGCGGCAGCACCCAAAGCACAACCCGTTCAATATGCTCCGGCACCTCAACCGCAACCCGTTTATGCACAACCTGCACCGGCTGCACCCGTTGCTCCGCAACCCGCACCTCAACCGGCTCCCGCACCTGCACAAACTCAACAACAAAGCGAAGAGGCAGCTCAAATGGCACTCTTGCTCGAGCAATTCAACAAGATTCTCGCAAGCAACGACTAATCGTTTGAACTTATCGACAATCAAAATTCCGCATCAGCCGATGCGGAATTTTTTATATGTAAAACCGAAATTATAAAAAACAAGGCACTCAAACGAGTGCCTTGCGCTAATTTTTGGATTATATTTGACGGTCAATACGTCTTTACGTCGTTGTTTTTGTACGTGCAGAAACGGATAACGTAGCCGTTGTCGTCAAAAGGTTCGCCCTCTTCGACAAGTTGCCAGTTATCAAGTTCGTCAAGGTTTTGGTGGAAAACTTCCGCGCCGCCGTCCGCCTCGACTTTCGTAACGTACGCCGTGTCGCAATAGGGGAGCATCGTGCGATACATCATTGCGCCGCCGATCACGTAAACGTTTTCCTCGTCGTATTTCTTGATTTCGTCAAATAGTTCGTCAAGGGACTTTACAAGCACGTATCCTTTCGTATCTGCGTCCGATTGTTCTCCGTTGGGATTGAGAACGATATTCACACGGTTTTTGAGGGGCATACCGCCGGGAAAAGACAACAGGGTATTGCTGCCCATCACCACGACTTTACCGCGCGTATGCTCGACGAAATGATGCATATCCGCTTTGAGGTGGAAGAGCAAATCGTTCTTTTTGCCCAACCCCCATTTGTTATCGACTGCAAAAATTGTTTTCATATCGCGCCTTAAATTGCCACTTCGATTTTCTTGTCGAGTTTGGTGAATTGATAATTCTCGAGTTCGAAGTCATCCACGGTGAAATCGTAGAAGTTTTTGATATCCTTGTTCATTTTGAACGTCGGAGCAGGATATTGCGGATTTTGCAAAATCTCTTCGACGATAGGCACGTGGCGGTCGTAAATGTGTGCGTCGCTAATGACGTGTACGAGTTCGCCCACTTCCAGTCCGCTCACTTGCGCAAACATATGCAAAAGCACGGCGTATTGCACTACGTTCCAGTTGTTTGCGGTGAGAGTGTCCTGACTGCGCTGATTGAGTATTCCGTTGAGTTTTTTGCCCGTAACGTTGAAAGTCATCGAATATGCGCAAGGGTAGAGGTGCATCTCGTGCAAGTCTTGGAAGTTGTAGATATTGGTGAGAATACGTCTGGATTGCGGATTGTGTTTGAGGTCGTAAAGAACTCTATCCACTTGGTCAAATTCGCCCTCTGGATACACGCTCTTTATGCCGAGTTGGTATCCGTACGCCTTTCCGATAGAACCCGTTTCGTCCGCCCAACTATCCCAAATGTGCGAGTTGAGGTCGTGTACGTTGTTGCTCTTCTTTTGCCAAATCCACAGAATCTCGTCTATAGCGGCTTTGAAAGCGGTGCGGCGAAGAGTGATAATCGGAAACTCTTTTGAGAGGTCGTATCTGTTGACGATGCAAAACTTTTTGATAGTGTGCGCAGGCGTGCCGTCAAGCCATCTGGGGCGTACGTCAAGACCTTCGTCGCTTATGCCTTCGTCAAGAATCTGTCTGCAAGTATCGATAAAAATTTTGTCTGCAATGCTCATAGTATTTTGCGCCTTTTGTGCATAATCGACGCTTTACACCTGCAAAATGCAAGTGTAAAGCGGTGTTTTTGTGGTATTAGTCTTTGATAACGAGTTGTGCGTTGATTTCACGCATCATATCGACAGGCACCTTGATGACCTTTCTGTCATAGGTGACGAGACCGTTCATTTCCTGTTCGACGTCGCTCACTTCCGTATATACGCAAGCGGACAAACCTCTGTCGATTTTCGGAACGATCTTGGTTTCGTACAACTTCTTGATTGCCGCCGCAATCGCCTCGGGCTTTTTGTAAATACGATATCCGAATTGATTGTTGGGGCTGTACATATGACCTTCCGTCTTGATTGCGTATCCGCCGAATTCGCTGAGGATATAGCAACGATCGTCTTTCTTGGGGACGAAGATGGGCTTGAAGTAGATGTGCAAGCTCTTCGTGTCGGACGATCCTTTGCCTTGATCGTTCCAACCGCTTACGCTGTCGATAAGACGAGTGGGATCGATTGCTTTCATCTCTTTCGTGATACGCACGGAATCGAATTGTCCCCAACCTTCGTTGAAGGGTACCCAAACTGCGAGCGACACCACGTTCTTGAGGTGATTCATAGTCACGCGGAGTTCTCTTTCAAACTCTTCTCTGCCTTCCTTGTCTGCGCGAGCGAGTTTTCTATAACCTGCCTCGTTGTTGTCTTTGATGTGGTATTCAAACACGGTCGCAAGCAAGCCTATGTAGAAGAGATTATATTTCGTTCCGCCGCTCACCATATCTTGCCAAACGAGGATACCTTCCTTGTCGCAATGATAATACCAGCGAAGAGGCTCGATTTTGATATGCTTGCGGAGCATATTGAATCCCATGGATTTGACCATCTTGACGTCCCATTCGAGCGCAGCGTTGGAGGGCGGCGTAAGCATACCGTCCGACCAGTAGCCTTGGTCGAGCAAACCCGTGTGGAAGTAAGGCTTGTTGTTGAGTCCCATACGCTTAAATCCTTTGGAGTCCGTAACCCAACTGAATTTGCGCATACCGAAGTAAGATTTTACAATATCGTTGCCGACCTTGAACGCCACGTCGTAAAGTTTCGGATTTTCAGGCGACCAAAGTTCGTAATTTTCAAGTTTGACAGACGCCGTATCGCCGTCAAAGCGACCGCTGTAAATAGCGTCCGCGCCGTCCATAATGATTACGTCAACGGGAACGTTTGCGGATTTGACGAATTTGAAATTGATCGTATCGTTGTCGATATCGGGGACGATAGTCACGTCTTTGAGATAAACCTCGTCCATGCTCTCGAGCCATACGCTTTGCCAAATGCCCGATTGCGGCGTGTACCAGATTCCGCCCGGTTTGGAAGATTGTTTCGCATGAGTGTGATATTTGGTATCGCACGGGTCTGTTACGACGACTTCAATCGTATTTTCACCCGCTTTTACGAGTGAAGACACGTCAAATTCAAAGGGAACGTATCCGCCGATATGCTCGCCCACGGATGCGCCGTTGAGCTTGACTTCGCAAATCATATCCACGGCGTCGAAGTGAATGACGGTGTGCGCCTTCACGAAGGACGGATCGAGTACGAAAGTGCGGTGATAATAAAGCACGTCGTCCGGAGTTACGCGCGTACCTTCGGGAACTCCCGAAAGCAAACTTTCAGGCGAGAAAGGAACGAGGATTTTGCCTTGATACTTGCCGCCGAATTTCTCGCTCTTGCGAAGGATTGCATAATCCCACTCGCCGTTGAGCGTTACGTAACTATTTCTCGCAAATTGCGGACGCGGATATTCCGAAAGAGGCGTTGCGCCCACTTCAAATGGTGTACGAAGTCTAACAGTTTTCATATTTTCCTCCAAATAGATATAAAACATTATAACACAACATATCTTCCTCGACAATAGCAAATATGCAAAAATCACGGCAACATTTTGACTATTTTTAAGCGTTGTGCTATACTTTGAGCAAATCAAGGAGGCAAACGACATGCGCTTGTTTATAGGCTCTGATATTCACGGCTCGTCCGCGAACGTAGCAAGATTTTTGGACATAGTGAAAAAGGCACGCAGGGAGGACGATTCCACCAAGGTCGTACTTTTGGGCGACATATACAATCACGGTCCTCGCAATCCTTTCCCCGAAGGCTACGCGCCCATGAAAGTTGCCGAAATGCTCAATGCGGCAAAGGACTATATAACCGTCATCAAAGGCAATTGCGACAGCGAAGTTGACCAAATGATAAGCGAATTTCCCATAAATTCCGACTTCACGATGGACTGGCAAGGTCGCACGGTCTATTTCACGCACGGACACAAATGCAATCCCGATTTGCCGCCCAAGGACGCAAAAAAAGGCGATATCGTGTTTTACGGACACTTCCACAGGGCAATGATAGAAGAGCGTGACGGCGTAATTTACGTCTGCGTTGGCGCACTCGGACTTTCCCCCGAAGGCGTGGAACGCTCCTACGCCATCCTCGACGAGCATAGCGTCACCGTCAAAACCCTCGAAGGCGACAAAACGATTATCCAATTTAACATTTGAAAACTCAAAAAACATAACAAAAAAGCACTCCTCGGAGTGCTTTTTTAATACTTATTTACCAATCTTCACGGTGGTTGATTTTCACGTCGTCGTAGTATTCAAAATACTTTTGTTTGTAGCGTTGAGTTTCGCTGCGATGACGTTTCAATTCCTCACGGGCTGCTTTTTTCGCCTCGGTGGAGGGGGTATCGTCCTTAACTTCGTTTATAGGCGTAAGTCTTGCTTTTTCGTAGTCCATATCAAATCTCTATATGCTCGATATCGTCGCGAGGGGAACGTCTATAAATCACCACTTTGTTGCCGATTGCGGTGACAGGTTCTGCGCCCGTAAGTCCGCAAATAGCGTTCAGCACGGTTTTGGCGTCGAGTTCCGCATTGCGAAGAACGGAAATTTTGATAAGTTCGTGCAAGTCGAGGGCGGTGGAAATATCAAGGATTTGATTATCGCCAATGCCGTTTTTGCCGATTTGGAAGATTGGATTTATTTGTTGCGCCATACTGCGAAGGCGCGCGCGTTGTGAACTTGTAATCATATTTTACCTCATTTGATTATTGCCCTTGTATAATAGCACCAAAAGCGCAAAAGAGCAACCTTTACGACATCTTTCTGTCAACGTCTATGACAAAGAAATATTTCACCTCGTCGTTTTCAAACTCTTTTCTCATTGCATCTTGCACGTCGTCGAGCGTGATTTTGCTATCGTATGGGATAACCACGTCAAACAGCATATTGGTGTGCGTATGACCGCTTACGAGGCGGAAATCGTGCAAAGACAGGTTCTCGTCAAGTGCGGAAAGTGCGTTTTGTGCGCGCAGTTTAAGCACGGCAAGGTCTGCGTTTTCCGTATCTACGGGGTCCATATGGATATTGAGCCTTATGTGCATCTCATTCCAAAAATCATGCTCGATATTGTCAATCACGTCGTGGCTTTTGGTTATTTCCACGTTTGCCGGCACTTCCACGTGCGCAACGACGAAACAATGGCTTGCGCCGTAACTGTGTACCACAAGGTCGTGTACGCCTATAACGCCGTCGTATGAGAGGATTTTTGCGGTGATTTTGTCCACCAACTCCTTTGGCGGTTTCTCGCCGAGAATAGGTGACATTGCGTCTTTGAGCAACAAAAGGCTGGACACGATGATAAACACCGACACTGCAATACCCATAATACCGTCCACGCTGACTTTTGGGCTGATTTTGTCGCCTGCCACGTCAATGACGATTGTGGAAACGAGGACTGCAAGCGTAGTCAACACGTCGTTGCGGCTGTCCGCTGCCGATGCTTTAAGCGCGCCGCTCCCTATAGCCTTTGAAAAGTCGAGATATATGAGCATTTGCACGAGTTTCATCACGATTGCCACGCCAAGCACGACGTAGGTATATACGCTCACGGTAACTTGCTCGGGCGTTATGCACTTTTCGATTGAGGACTTAAAGAGCATTATGCCAATAAACAGCACCACCACCGACACGAGAAGAGAGGCTATATATTCATACCTCGCATGCCCGAACGGATGGTCTTTGTCGGGCGGTGTAGCGGACAGTTTGAACCCCACGAGAGTCACCACGCTGCTGCCTGCGNNTGATAGCGTCCGCAATAATCGTAATGCTGTTGCCGATAAGACCTATCGCCAGTTTGAACGCAAACAAAATCGCATTCGAAATTATGCCGAAAATACCTGCGGACAAGCCGTAGCGAGTGCGCACTTTCGGATTTTGCGTATCCTGATAGTCTTTAACGAACAGTTTGCGTACAAATTTCATAATATAGCCTTGTTTTTGCTCAAACGCCGTTTGCGCGATATCTTTCTTTAGTCGCCATTTTTAGTTAGATATCTTTATATCGCGCCGTTTTGCTTTATCTTTTACCGCCGTTTTCGCCATTTATTGTTAAACGCCGTTCCATTCCAAAGAACAGCGTTTATTTAATCGTTTGATTTTATCTTATTGTTTGAGTTTTCGAGGTCTGCGTTTTCGAGCCTGCGCCGCAAAGTAAATGCCTACGCACAGTCCAACCGCACCCACGATTGCAAGGATTATATACCAAAGATTTACGTCAACGGTTGCGCCGGATTTCGCTCTTTGCCACATATTGACAACCACGTCGTTGCGGTCTGCAAAGTCACGCATAACGCCCAGCGTTTCGTTGATTTCGGGGTAGCGACCTTCGTCTGCAAAGTATTCCTCGACGTCGTATTCGCAATCCTCGAGATATGCAAGCACGTCCTCGTCGCCCATAAGCAAGTTTTTGTCCGTTGCGGACGTATATCCGATTGCCACGGAGTTTCGGATAGAACTCATCGGACGGCACATATAGTCGATAAACATCATTGCCGCAAGTTTGTTGTTTACACTTGTTGGAATGCACCAACCGTCGTACCAAATATTGCTCGCAACCTTGGGTACGTAGTAGCCGAGTTGATAGGTGTCCGTTTCTTCGTCGTAGCCGCCTTCCTCGATTGCCCAAAGCGCGTCGCCGCTCCAAGCAAAGTCCGCGTAAACGATTTCGTTTATCATATCGTCTTTGCCGAAATCGACTTCGTATCCCGAGATGTGTTCACGCTGCTCGGTAAGTGCTTTTTCAGCCGCTGCCACCATTTCGTCGTCAGTGCAGTTGATAAGTTGTTGCACGGTGTAGTCCTTATACTTTTCGGGGAGGAGGTTGTATTCGTACATATAGAAGATTGCGGCGGCATACGTGTCGCGCACGCTGTCCTTCATAAGTATCTTATTTTCGAGACGCTCGTTTTGTTGCACGTTCCAAAGCACGCCCCAGCCGTACTCTTCCAACTCTTCGAGGCTCACGACGGACGTGTTATACAAAATGCCAAGCGTTCCGCACATATACGGCACCATAAAATCTGTCATATCGTACGTGTTGCCGTCCTTTGCTTTGACCTCTCCGAACATGCTTGCAATGACGTTCATGATATCGGGATCGACGTTGCCCCAACTCTCATGATCGGCACTTAAACTGCTCATTGCGTCAAGTGAAATATCGTATTGTGCAAGTTGGCTTTCAAGTTCCTTTTTGATTTCCTTGTGGCTCAAAAGGCATCCCGCAACCAAAAGTTTTTCGATTGCGTACTCGCTCGGGCAAATCAAATCCACGTTTGCGTCGCCTTTAAGCACCTTTGTCATCATGGTTTCGTTGGTGTCGAAAGTGGTATAAGTTATAGAGAGTTTGCGCCCCGTTTTTTCTTGATAGTAGGCGGCAAATTCGTCAAGCAGGGTGTTGCCGTCCTCGTCTCTTTCGCCGTCGATATAATCTTCCCAATTGTATATGACGAGCCTATCTCCGCCCGAAGAGCCGGTAGAGCCGTTATTGCACGCCACGAGCGTGGGGAGCAAAACGAAAGATAGAAGAAGGACGAGAATTATGAATTTTGCAATACGTTTCATTGTGCCGCCTCCTTATTCTTTTTCTTTTCATGCGAGATTTTTACGAGGTTGATAGAAAGCACCGCCGCAAGCACGATTACGAATATTATGGAGAATATCGCATACCAGAACGGTTCGAGACCTTGCACGCGCGCGTCCGAATAAATGTAAGTGGAAAGCGTATTGATGCCCGTTGCCGCGCCCTTGTTGATTTGGGTGATAATGAAGTCGTCCATAGACATAATAAACGCCATTACGAAACCGCTCACGATGCCGGGCGTGATAATGGGGATAAGCACCTTCACAAGAGCCTTGAACGGATTTGCTCCGAGGTCGAGAGCCGCCTCGTAGATGTTGGGATCCATAGACTCGAGTTTAGGCAAAACGCTAAGCACGACGTAGGGAGTGCAGAACGCAATGTGCGCAATGATAAGTCGCAAATATCCCTCGGGGAAAGCGAACGTCACGAAGAACACCATCATCGAAACCGCCATAACGATTTCGCTGTTGATGATAGGGAATTGGTTGACGTTTTCCACGATTCTGCGCATACGCTTGCCGAGGTTGAAAATGCCGATCGATGCAAACGTACCCATAATCGTTGCGATAACGGAAGAAATGCTTGCGATGATAAACGTATTTGCAATCGCACTCCAAAGTTCGGGCGACTTGTCGGATTTGAATATAGCCGCATACGCCTCGAAACTGAACCCGTTGTCGAAGTTGAAGTTGGAGCTGTTTGAGAAGGAGTAGATTATCAAGAGAATAATCGGCGCATACAAAATTGCGAGGATTATCAAAAGATAAAATTTCTCGAAAAAGCCTCTTATTTTGTCTTTTACCATAACGACCTCCTCACAGCGTTGCTGTTATGATTAAACTTGTTCATCACGAAGTTGGATATGAGAACGAATATAAGCATAACTATGCTCATAATAGATCCAACGCCGTACATACCCTGCTCGAAACTCAATTGAATAGAGTCGCCGAAGAGGAAAATCTTGCCGTTGGAGAGCAATTGCGATATGGCGTAAGTGGAGATCGTGGGGATAAACACCATCGTGATTCCGCTGCAAATACCGCTGAGCGAGAGGGGGAGCGTAGTCTTGAAGAACACGGTCGCCTTGTCTGCGCCGAGGTCTTGCGCCGCCTCGATATAACTCTTATCTATGCCCGAAATCGTCGTATGCAAGGGGAGTATCATAAACGGCAGATAGTTATACACCATACCGAAAATGACCGTACCCATCCCGAGTTCCACTCCAAGCGCAATGAAAATCGCCTTAGTCGCAAGCGTACGGATAAGGAAGTTCACGCCCATAGGAATGACGTAAAGCAGCACGAGGATTCTGCCGCTTGAGTACTTTGAGAGTATGTACGCCACGGGATATCCGAGCAGCAGGCAAAGCGCGGTTGTAATCACGCCCACGAGCAGCGAATTGCCAAGCACCACAAGACTTGACTTCGAAGAAAAGAAAATCTTGAAGTTTTCAAACGTAAGGTTGTTGTCGGAGTCCAAGAACGCGTTTACCAAGATAAGCACGAGCGGAATGACAACGAATAGAATGAGAAAAAGGATATACGGAACGCTAAACGCCTTTTTCGTCAATCTGAATTTTTTGCGAACGATTTTTTTCACTCCGCGTCGTCCTCCTTGACTTCGGCGTCGCCCGATTGTGCGTCTTTTTCTTCCGCCTCGATTATGATTTCTTCAACGGCGTCAAATTTTTCGACTTCCTGATTGCGAGCCTCTTCGATTGCGGCTTGCTCTTCTGCGGTCAAAGTCTCGTCCTTTACCACTTTCTCTTCCACAACCTCGTCTGCGTCGCGCTTTTCGATGATAATCTTTTCGGGCGCAATCTTAATACCTACGCGGTCGCCCTTGAGCCAATCGTCGTCCGTATCTGCAAAGAAGATATAATGTTCGTCGGTTGAGAGTATCGCTTGATAATAACTGCCTTTATATATGGACGAAAGCACGGTTGCGCCGATTTGTCCGTCCTCTTCGTCGTCGGTGATTTCAACGTCGTCGAAGTCAACGGACACCTTGACGCGAGTTCCGACCTCGAGATCCGTCTTGCATTCAAAGTCCACGCCGCAGATTTCCACGAGGTTTTCGCCCGTGATAACGGTATCGATCTCGTTGATAATGCGCGTTTTGTGCATGATGTGAAGGTCAAACGGCTTGATATAAATGCCCACCGTCTCGCCGATGTCGTACGTATCGGTATCGTGCGCCACGATTTCGTTACCGTTTGCGAGAAGGGTGATTTGATAGTGATCGCCCTTAAATACGGAAGAAAGCACTTCTGCCGTAAGGATAGTCTTTTTATCGTCAACTTTCTTGATTTTCACGTCCTCTGGGCGGATGATAACGTCGATAGGCTCGTTGTGCTTAAATCCTTTATCCACACACTCGAATACCGTGTCGCAGAACTCAACCTTGTAGTCCTCGAGCATAACGCCCGAAAGGATAGTGCTTTCGCCGATGAAGTCCGCAACGAACGCGTTTGCAGGCTCGTCATAGACCTTTTCGGGAGATGCGATTTGTTGAATTTCGCCAAGGCGCATAACCACGATTTTGTCGGACATTGTAAGAGCCTCTTCTTGATCGTGCGTAACGTAAATAAAGGTAATGCCGAGACGCTTATGCATATCCATGAGTTCGAGTTGCATATCTTTTCTCATTTTGAGGTCGAGTGCGCCGAGCGGCTCGTCGAGGAGCAACACTTCAGGCTCGTTTACGAGTGCGCGAGCGATTGCGACGCGTTGTTGTTGTCCGCCGCTAAGAGAGGATACGTTTCTGTGACCGTAGTCCTCGAGGTCAACCATTTTGAGAGCGTCGTTGACTTTCTCCTTGATTTCGGCTTTGGTATATTTTCTGAAAAGTTGCACCGTCTCGCCTTTCTTGTCCACTTTCGTGCCGTTGGGAATAACCTTGAGTTTAAGCCCGAAAGCAATGTTGTTAAAGACGTTGAGGTGAGGGAACAAGGCGTACTTTTGGAACACCGTGTTGAGAGGGCGCAAGTGCGGAGGAGTGTCCGTAATGTCCTTGCCGTTAAAGATGATTTTACCGCTCGTAGGCATCTCAAAGCCGGCAATCATACGCAAAGTCGTAGTCTTACCGCAACCGGACGGACCCAAAAGCGTCACGAATTCGCCTCGTTTAATGGTAAGGCTCGCATTTTTAACTACTTGCTTTCCGTCGTACTCTTTATAGACGTTTCGCAATTCGATGATGTTGTCAACAGGTGTTTTGTTTGTCATAGTAACCTCGCAGTAATGATAACTTGTATGCAAAGCACGCCTTGCGATGCGTGCGTGTTTTTATATGGAATATTCCACAATTATTAATTATTAA
>DBJV01000026.1:0-775 GCA_002297185.1 Christensenella sp. UBA767 | reverse complement strand
AACTATTAATTATTAATTCCTCAGAAAGTAGGCGGCGATGCGATCCACAAAACGATTGCTTTCTCGTTGGTGCGGTTCTCAAGATGATGCACCTTTGAGGAAGAGAAGTAGAACACTTCGCCTTTCTTCACGCAATACGCCGCTTGTCCTATGTGCAACCACACTCTGCCCGAAAGCACGTATCCGAATTCCTCACCCTCGTGCGGAACGTCCTCTTCAAGCGCCGTATGCGGCGCAATGGTCACGCGGATAGGCTCCATTTCGTTCTTTTGCGCGTTCGGCACAAGCCACTCGATTTTGTGGTCGTCCGTTTCCTTTTCGATAAACTCCGCCTCGGTAAACACCACTTTCTCTTCCTTTTCGTCCTTAAAGAAGTCCGCAAAGTTTGTCCCGAGCGCATTGAGAATGTCCTCGAGTGTGGTGATAGATGGTGAAGTAAGCTCGTTTTCAAGTTGGGATATATATCCCTTCGTCAACTCGCAGCGATCTGCAAGCTCTTCTTGAGTGAGGTTGTTTTGCAATCTCAGGCGTTTGATTTTGATGCCAAGTTCCATATTTTCCTCTAAAAGCAAAAAACTCGCAAAAAATACACTTGCCGTGTATTTCGTTTAGGCGGACTAAACTTTTGCCTTAGTTTAGGCAAAAATTATGTTCCGTTTAGCGTGTTTCGCAATTTCTAACAAAAAGTTTAGCAAAACTAAACTTGTTTATCAAAATCGATTATATATATTTGCAAAGGCTATGTCAATTGTTTTGATATAATTTTTCAACAAAT
>DBJV01000072.1:3467-23455 GCA_002297185.1 Christensenella sp. UBA767 | reverse complement strand
TGTCGCAAACCGTGTGGCGATACGTTTTTGAAACCGTATTTGCTTTCAAAGTCTTTTAACCAAGGCCCTATGGCGTTTGTTCTTGTAGGCTCACGTTTTATGTTGGACGCTATATAGTATTCGTCTAACTTATTGTCGAAAGCCGAGTCTGCAAGGCGGAACCAGTCTTTGTAAGTCTCCAAATCGGCAATAAGAGATTGGGGGATAGGAATATCTCTAAAAGACGTTTTTGTCTTTGGCAATTTCTCGTACCAACCGAACTCTTGCGCATACAATCTGTTTCTACGCACGTGAATAATCCTATTGTCTAAATCAATATCGCTCCATCTTAAACCGCGTATTTCCGCTATACGCATTCCCGTAAAAAGCATAAGTTTTATCGGGATGACGAATTGGATGTGTTTTTCTTGTTCCAAGTCCAATGCGCACAAGAATTCTTGAGATTCCTTTATAGAGAATACTTGTTTTTCGTTTACTTCTTTCAAACACACGTCACCTTTCGTTGCTCCCACTTTCGTTCCGCATACAGGATTCTTAGTTATCCATTCATAACGCATTGCCTCGTTAAAAAGCACTCTCAAAATGCGCCTGTAACCTTTTACGCTCTCTTGCGAGTATTTGCGTTCAGCAGTGTTGAACGAATTCAAAAACATTTGCACGTCGCGCACGGTTATTGCAGAGATAGTCTTTTTGTCCAAATGTCGCCCTTTTAGGTATGCGTTGAATTTCTTTTCAACCGTTTGAGCAGCAATGTAGTAACTGATAGACTGGTTTGTAAGTACGTTTGCCTTCCATTCTTTCATAAGTTCGGCAAAGGTCAGTACTTTGTTGCTCAAAGCGGTTGTTTGTTCGAGATACGCCGTTTTTACTTCGTCTTCGAATTCAATAGCGGCTCGTTCCACGTATTTGCGGAACTTGGACTCCGTGAGATTTTGTTCGTTGTACACGGTTTTGGGAAAAATCTTGGATTTACCCGTTGTTATGTCCTTGCCGCTGACTTGAATTCTGGCTTGAAGTTCGCCTTTTTTGTTTCGTTTGATGTCATAATGTGCCATATTATTGCTCCTTGTTTGTTATGCCGACGTACTCTTTGAGAAAGTCTATATCGACGAGAATCTTGCTGCCGGCGGTTAGGCATTTGATTTTGCCTTCCTTGCACCACGTGCGAATGGTGTGCACGGTGATAGCAGTATTTTCGTCTTGCGACTTAATGATGTCGTACGACGCTTTAATACTTCTCAACATATTTTTATTACCTCCTTGGACATAGATTTGTCTTTCGGCAGGGAGCGAAAGGAACGAAAACGATATAAATCATTTTCTTGTGATGTTTAATGTGGCATTGTCAAGGGTTGCCGGGGCAATGCATTTACCCTTGACAATGCCGAGTTTGCGTTCACGCTTCCTATGAGAAAGACAGTTTTGTTATATCAAATTATTTTTGTGTGCGTAACATACTCACAGGGTACAAAACCAAGTATTTTTGGATATTTACCTAGACTTACCCATACTTTTTCCGTACTTTGCACTATAAATAGCGTATATAAGAACGAGTGAGTGTGCAAGGACATTGTTGTGCGTGAATTGTACAAGTTTGAAATTGAGAGAGAACACCGTTCAAACATTGTTGTGATACTTTTACGCTACCACGAAACCTATTTGGAACGTGAGCACATCAAATACAACTTTATGGGAAATTTTTGTAAAAAAAGCGAAGGTTCAGTGGGAATTTGGATATAAAAACGCATTTTAAGGTAAACTCGAGCGGGCGACACTTTAAGCAATTGCGACACAAAAAGACGAAACGACAAACGACATTTTGCAGTATACAAAACACCAAGGATTTCCGCAAGAAAAAGCGACGGCAACGGCAAGACGGATAAGCGAGGATTTCGCCAAGCGGGTTAGCGCGAAACCTCGCTCCGCTCCGTGCCGCCTTTTGCGGAATTGGGTTTGTTTTTATGCAAAGACGTGCCGTAGTCTTGCGCGCGCGTACGCGTGCGCACTTGTAACAAAGACTACGGCACGTCTAACAGGCAATTAGAGAAATTTTAGGAAGTGTTTTTAGATTGTGTTTTTTGAGACGATAAGCCGATTTTATACTTTTTTGATTCTATTATTTTGTGCTGCTAAAGTCGATAAACATTGCTCGAAACAAACGCCGTACCAATGTTCGGACGGTGTTTTTTCTATACACTCAACGGTGAAGTCGGCGGCGATTTTGGCACAATCGTAGAGCGATTTGCCGTTTATATACGCGCCCGTAAATGCTGACGCGAAAACGTCGCCAGTGCCGTGGCAACTTCTATCTAATTTTCTGTGTTTGTAATATTGCTTGTTGCCGTTTTCAAAGACGACTACGCCCGTTGTGGAATCTTCGTAACTTACGCCCGTCAAGACGATCGTTTCTGCGCCGAGTGCGGCAAGTTTGGACAAAAGCGTATCGATATACGCTTCGTCGTAAGCGGATTTATATTCTTCGCCCGTGAGGAAGCACGCTTCGGTTACGTTGGGCAGAATTACGTCCGCTTGCGAGCATAAATCTTTCATTGCGGACACGAAATCCATATCGAAGGCGGGGTAAAGTTTTCCGTTGTCCGCCATTGCGGGATCTACGATTTTGGGTGCGTCGGGTTTAAGACAGGTTTGCATAACGTCTTTGACGTACTCTATTTGCTTTGCGCTTGCCAAATAGCCCGTGTATATGCCGTCAAAAAAGATACGTTCTTTTTGCCAGTGTTTGCGTATAGGCGGTATGTCTTCCGTCAAATCTCGGCAAGTATAGCCCGAAAAACCGCAAGTGTGGGTGGACAGTATTGCCGCCGGAAGAATCGCGGTTTCGATTCCGCACGCGGAAATTATGGGCAGAGCGACGGTCAGAGAGCATTGTCCGACGCAAGATATGTCTTGTACGGATAAGATTCGTTTGGTTTGCATACTTCACCTTAGAATACGTTTATTACGTTCGCTTTACGAACACGTATATAATATCGTTTATTGCGATTCGGTTGTCAAATCAAATATTGCAGAATTTTGCGACTTTACAAAGACTTTACGTTAGCTTTACCGAAATCGGGCTGTTTGAAAGTTATGAAAATGCTATGCTTTGCTTGCAAACTTAAAACAAGGAGCAACTTATGAAAAAATCAATCTTCATTACGATAGCAATCGCACTTGTTGCAATCACGGCGGTATCGCTCGTAGCGTGCAACGCAGGCTTTAATCCCGACAAGGACATAACCGTTATTGCAAGAGAACAGAGCAGCGGCACTCGCGAGGCGTTCGACAAAGTTGTCACGGACGGCACGCACTATCTCAACGAAAAAGACGAAAACGGCAAAACCGTATATCGCACGACGGCAACGGCAAACGTGCAAAGCAAAACGGGCACGGTGCTTTCTGCTGTGCAATCCGACAAACAAGCAATCGGCTACGTTTCTCTCGGTTCGGCTGACGATTCGGTCAAGGTCGTAAAGGTTGCCGGCGTTGCGCCGAGCAAGCAGACCGTTCTTGACGGTACTTACAAAATCCAGCGTCCGTTTGTTGTTATGACGACAAACAAAACGGCATTGAGCGCAAGAGCGGCAGATTTTCTTTCTTATCTTAAGAGCGACGCACTCAAAGCGATTTGCGACAGCGAGGAAGTCGGAACGATATTCCTTTCAGACGGCGCAAAGAGAGCAAATGCAGGCAAGGAAGCGATAGCGGTTGGCACTTACGAAAAACAATCGGCACTTCCTGCGGGTGACAAAATCGTCGTGCGCGGCTCGACATCTATGGAAAAACTTATCAACGCGGCGGCAAAAGCGTATGCAGGTCTTTACGGTGTGAACGCAAGCGACGTGTTCGACATCCAACTCGAAGGCTCGTCGGTTGGTCGCAAGGCGGTTGAAGAGGACAACAGCGGTAACGTAATCGGACTTTCGTCTGCGGCAGTCGACAAAGAAGGCATTGACAGTTTCAACGTCTGCCTTGACGCAGTTGCGGTCATCGTCAACAAAGACAACACGAGCGTTGAAGATTTGACACTCGAACAACTCTACAAAATCTATACGGGTGAAATCACCAAATTCAGTCAACTCGGCTAATTATGACTGCAAACAGAATTAAAGACAAAATAGGAAAAGGCGTATTCGCATCGGCGGCAGTTGTTTGCACGATTGCCGTCGTTGCGATTTTCGCGTTTCTGATTGCAAAAAGCGTACCCGCACTCAAAGAGATAGGCTTTTTCAACTTCCTTTTCGGCGACAAGTGGATGCCCGACAAAGACGACGTATACGGCGGCGCGGCGGCGGGAAGTTACGGCATATTCACGATGATAGTCGGCACGCTTTCGGCAACGGTGGGCGCGCTTATAATCGGCGGAACGCTGGGATATTTCACGGCGATTTTCCTTGCGTTTTACTGCCCGAAATTTCTCAAAAAGCCGCTCTCGTCGGTTATCAATCTTTTGGCGGGCATACCGTCCGTCGTATACGGATTTTTCGGAATCGTATTCTTGCTTCCGCTTCTTTCAAACGTTGCGCCGAACAACGGAAGCGGTCTTTTGGCAACGTCGCTTATACTCGGCATAATGATTCTTCCGACCGTCGTATCCTTGTCGCGCACGAGCCTCGAAGCCGTGCCGAAAAGTTATTACGAAGGATCGCTCGCAATGGGCGCGACGCACAGCGAAACTGTGTTTCACATTATGTCGCCAGCGGCTCGTTCGGGAATAACGGCGTCTTTGGTTTTGGGTATTGGACGTGCGCTCGGCGAAACTATGGCAGTCGTTATGGTCGCGGGAAACTCGGTGACTTATCCCGACGGATTGTTTTCATCCTTCCGCGTGCTTACGGCAAACATCGTTCTCGAAATGGGATACGCAGGCGAATTGCAAGAGGGCGCGTTGATTGCTACGGGCGCAGTGCTTTTGGTGTTTATCCTCGTCGTGAACTTCGTGTTCAATCTCGTGTCCAAACGAGTGGTGAAAAGCGTTACGTCAAAGAAGCTAGCAAAGCGCGAAAATGGCAAAAACAATCGTTTAACCGTATTTTTCAAACGGATAAAGTACGGATACGGCGCGTTTATGCACAAAATTCATTCCGCCGACGTAGCAAAGGCTTTTGCAATCGGCGCAGGAATTATCGCAACGGCGGTGCTTGTTCTTGTCGTAGGGTTTATCTTCGTCAAAGGCTTTCCCGAACTTGTGCGAAATCCCGAACTTATCTACGGCAAGTACGAATTCGGCGGCAAAGTCACCATACTTCCCGCAATCGTTACTACGCTTTATACGGTGGTTTTGAGCCTTTTGATTTCCGTTCCCGTAGGTATAATGACGGCGATTTTTCTCAACGAATACACCAAAAAACGCAACTTTTTCATCAAGATAATCCGCACGGCGATAAACGTGCTTTCAGGCGTTCCGTCCATTGTTTACGGTCTGTTCGGTATGATAACTTTCAAGCAATGGTTTACAGGGACGAGCAGTATAATTGCGGGCGTATTTACCGTGAGCATAATGCTTTTGCCCACAATCGTAAGTTCGACGGAAGAAAGTCTGAAGTCCGTGCCCGATATGCTTCGAGAAGGAAGTTTCGCGATGGGCGCGGGCAAACTGCGCACGATATTCAAAGTCGTGCTTCCGTCGGCAATGCCGGGTATAATTTCGGCGGTCATTTTGACGATGGGCAGAGTGATAAGCGAGTCCGCGCCGTTCCTTTACACGATGGGTTCGGTCATAGTCGGTATCCCCAAAAGCGTGACGGACAGCGGCGCAACGCTTGCAGTCGCGCTCTATCAACTTTCGGGCGAAGGGTGGTATATGAACGAGGCGTACGCAACGGCAGTCGTGCTTATCGTCATAGTGCTTGCGCTCAACTTGTTTGCCGAACTCATAGGTGGCAAACTGTCGAGAAAACTCGGCGGTACGACAAAGGCAAATCAAAGCTTATTCTCAAAAATAAGAGGTAAAATAAATGGCAAAAAAACAGCAAAAAACGCTTGAATTCGGACAGAATATTTCCGTCGAAAACGCAAACTTGTGGTACGGCGATTTCCAAGCGTTGAAAAACGTTAATATAGAAATTCCCGAAAGACAGGTCACTGCGTTTATAGGGCCGTCGGGTTGCGGAAAATCTACGTTTCTCAAATGTTTCAATCGTATGAACGACCTCGTTGACGGTTGCAAAATCGAGGGCAAATTCCTTGTGGGCGACGTGGATATTTATGGCAAAATAGATGTGAACGAACTTCGTCGTAATGTGGGTATGGTTTTTCAAAAGCCCAATCCGTTTCCGATGAGCGTGTACGACAATGTGGCGTACGGACCGAGAACGATAGGTATTCACAAAAAGGCGCAACTCGACGAGATTGTGGAACAATCCCTTAAAGACGCTTCTATGTGGGACGAGTTAAAAGACCGTCTCGACAAATCCGCGCTCGGGCTTTCTGGCGGACAACAGCAACGACTTTGCATAGCGCGCGCCCTTGCGGTCAAGCCGAAAATTCTTCTTATGGACGAGCCGACAAGCGCGCTTGACCCCATATCGACGGGCAAAATCGAGGAACTTTGCGACGAACTTGCCAAGTCCACGACTATCGTCATCGTCACGCACAATATGCAACAGGCAACCAGAATCGCAGACAAAACGGCATTTTTCTTACTCGGCGAACTAGTGGAATACGGCGATACCGAACAAATCTTCTCGTCGCCTTGCGATAAGCGCACCGAAAACTATATTACGGGCAGATTCGGTTGATTTCAAAATGTATATATAGCAGTTTGAAAGTTAAAATTCAATAACAGTTACGCCGAAATATATTTGAAAAATCGCTTGATATAAGAAGGAATAATAGATAAACTATGAGTATAAGAAACAAATACGAGCGAGAACTCAATCTCGTGTTCAACAAACTCGTGGCGATGTGCCACGACACGCAAATCGCAATCGAAAAGTCCATAAAGGCTCTCAAACATCTCGATAAAGACCTTGCAAGAGAAGTAATCGCAGAGGACAAAAACATCGACGACGAGCAAAGGGAAATCGAACAAGATTGCCTAAAAATTTTGCTTATGGAACACCCCGTTGCGAGCGATTTCCGCGACGTGTCGGCGGCTCTGAAAATGATAACCGACCTCGAACGTATAGCAGACCAAGCGGCGGATATATCCGAGATAAGTTTGCAATTCAAGGACGACAAATTTATCAAAGAACCCGAGCATATCGAACTTATGTCCAAACTTGCCATAGGTATGGTCAAGGACGGCGTGTCGAGTTACATAAACAGAGATTTGGACACGGCAAGAGGACTCGACAAGCGCGACGACAGAGTTGACGAGTTGTTTGAAATCGTCAAATCAGACCTTGTCGAACTCATCAAAAAAGACCCCGAAAATGCGGAACAAGCAATACTTTTTATGATGATAGCAAAGTATCTCGAACGCATAGGCGACCACGCCGTAAATATAGGCGAATGGGCGGAATATGCAGTGACAGGATATCACAGTCAAAGTTAAACAAAACACACAATCGACGCTTTATGGTGACAAAATGGAAAATAAACGCCTTATTTATGCAGTTGACGACGAACAATCCATACGCGAAGTATACGCATACGCGCTTAAAAACGCAGGTTTTGAAATCGAGTGTTTCCAAACCGGCGAGGATTTTTTGAGCGCGCTTTCGGAAAGGAAATGCGACCTTGCGATTTTGGATATAATGCTCGACGGTCTTGATGGATACGAGATTCTCAAAGCGATGAAAAGCAACTCTCAAACGAGCGATATTCCCGTGATTATGGTTTCTGCAAAATCCACCGAAATCGACAAGGTACGAGGACTCGATTTGGGCGCGGACGATTATCTCGCAAAGCCGTTCGGCGTGTTGGAACTCGTTGCGAGAATCAATGCAAAACTTCGCAAATCGCAAAAGAGCGCGATTGCTTATAAGGATATAAATATCGACGATTCGACACATTGCGTGATTATCTCGGGCGAAGAAAAGAAACTCACGTTAAAGCAATACGAACTTTTGAAACTGCTCGTTCAAAACTCGCAAAACGTGCTTTCGCGCAATACGCTTCTCGACAGCGTGTGGGGCGACAACTACGGCGAAACGAGAACTCTCGATATTCATATTGCGGATTTGAGAAAACTGCTTGCCGAATCGACGGCGCAAATCGAAACCGTGCGCGGCGTGGGGTACGTACTGAAATGAAAAACAAACTCGTTTTATTCAACGTCATCATTTTGACGGTCGCGATTTTGGCGATATTCTTTTCGGGATTGTCGGTAGCGCGCGACGAACGCTTTGACGAAGCGAAAAAGGAAATCGTCGACGTCGCAAATATTTATGCGGCAAACTACGACGAAAATATAACCGAAAACGTGCCGGCGCATATTCGTTTGACAATCGTTGACGCAACCGGCGTTGCGATAAAGGACAGTCAAAGCGCGGACGCAATCGGCGTTCAACATCTCGACAGAGAAGAAATCCAAAACGCGCTCAAAGGTACGCCTGCGGTTGTGACTAGATATAGTAGTACTCTCAAAAAGAATATGGCGTATTACGCCGTAAAAGTCGACGTAGGAGACAGTTACGTTTTCGTGCGCGCGGCAATCGCCGTCGAAAGCGTGCAAGGCTACGTTCAAAAGAGTATAGTCGTTATGGTGTGCGTGCTTATAGCGGTACTCGTATTGTCCTATTTTGCCAGTGCTGCAGTGTCGAATGGAGTTCTCAAACCGCTCAAAGACGTGAAAAGCAATCTAGAAGCGGTCAAAAACGGATCGTACGTTCCGTCCATTCCTTCGTCGAGCGATAAGGAAATCAACGCGATCCTCGTCGAGATAAACGACGTGAGCGAGAAACTTCGCGATTCTATGCGCAGAGAGTCCGACGACAAGCAAAAACTCGACTATATCCTCGACAACATATCCGACGGAATCGTCGTGTTGAACAAGAGTGGGAATATAGTTTCCATAAACAAAAACGCCTGCGCGGTGTTCGACCTAAAAGACGTTGTCGGCAAAAATCACGCCGTACTCACCGCAGACAAAGGATTTTCCGCACGCGTTTCGGATTGCCTCGAAAACGGTACGAGTTGCGATTTCGAGTACGCAAGCGACGGCAAATTCTATATGGTTTCCGCCCGTGCGCTCGAAAACGAGATGGAAGTTTTGGTTTTGAGCGATATAACCGCAATCAAGACGAGCGAAAAGACCAGAAGCGAATTTTTCGCCAACGCTTCGCACGAACTCAAAACGCCGCTCACCGCAATCAAAGGATTCAACGACATAATCGGCTTGCAAACGAGCGAGCAAGAAACGAAGGCTCTTTCCGAAAAAATCGATAAAGAAGTGTCGAGAATAATTGCGTTGCTCAAAGATATGCTCGATTTGAGCGAACTCGAATCGCAAAAAGACGTTAATCCCGAAGACGTGAGCCTTGCAAAAATTGCCGAAAGCGTGAAGGAAAGCCTTGCGCCGGTTGCCGCCGAGAAGAACGTGCAAATATCCGTAGACGGCGACGCTATCGTTAGAATGGAAAAGGAACACGCAATAGAACTCGTCAAAAATCTCGTCGAAAACGGCGTGAAATACAATCGTAACGGCGGATACGTGAAAGTGACGATTTCGTCCGACGCGTCGCATACGACGCTCACGGTCGCCGACGACGGCATAGGCATAGAAGATAAGCACCAACAGCGCATATTCGAGAGATTCTACCGCGTCAACAAATCCCGCTCTCGCGAAACGGGCGGCACGGGACTCGGTCTTGCGATAGTGAAGCACGTTTGCACGCTCTACAACGCCGATTTGTCTCTCACCTCTAAACTCGGCGTCGGAACGACGGTTACAATCATACTTAACTGAATTTGTAAAAATTTTTGCGGTAACAAGGAAGCTGCTTTAGGTATGCATAGGTCAAATTAACTTTTTCCGCATATTATAACGTTATAGAAAGTGTATGTGTCGTTTAAGATTCATACATTTTTCTTATAATCAAATTGCCGTTAGTAAACATATGCTTGTCGCACAAAAGAAGTATTGTAATATCGCACGTGCAACGGACGTGATTATTGACGGTTTGCCCGTTGAAGAAGGCGCAAAAGCGACGGTAAGCACAGTTAAACAACTTTCGCTTGACCTTTGCTTGGCATTCTGCAAACTCTCCGTGAGATTAATATCCCCGAAAGCGCGCTTAGACAACTCTACAAAGACGCATTCGCAGGTGTCTGCACGATAGCAATTCGAGAAAAATAACGGAAAAAGACATCTTGGAACTCTACAAGATAGCATATTGATGTAATTACTTTTTAATAGTTTTTGACACAAAGTGCGTTAAGTTTATTTTGCAATTTCATTCTTCTGCGCCAAATGGTCGTGTGATTGACGTTCAAAAGGTTTGTTGCTTCGAGATACGTCAAACCCGACATATAGGCGCAGAGAACATCATATTCGCCTTGAGTCAAATTCATCTTTTCGATGAGCGCGTCAACGGCGGTATAATCGTTGTCGGAATCGTCGTCGATAAAAGTTATGTGCGAGGATTCAACGCTGTCGCTTATGGCGGTTGTGTGCGCCAAATGTCGAGTGAATTGTTTGCCCAAGTATCTGTCCGTAAAACGAAAACACGCTTGCTTAATCGAGATGACGTTTCCACGAGTGGTCGTATAATTGTCACCAAGCCTTTTGTCAATGTGTTCGCATAGGAAAAGCATTGCGGTTTGCGCCATATCGTATCCGTCTGAGTATTCATCGAGAGAATCGTTTGATTTGTTGCAATCCTTGATAAGTCCGTCGTATAGACGATATAAATCTTTGCCCGAACGGCACATAACGGTTCTTATAGTTAGCAACGCTATCAATTCGCCGATTTTCTTGATATTGTCAGTGGTTATAACAACGTCATCGTCTAATATGCATTTCTTTTTTGCAACGATTTTGACTTGTGCTTGATTGCCATCATAAATGTTGATTGCATTTTGCTTTTGAAGGGTTTGAGATTTCATATTGATACACTCCGAGTTATATTTGCCTTTCGGCAACAAGACGGCGCAGCACCGAGAGAACTCAAAAACATATCGATTCAAATCGTAAAATGCCTATGTCAACGAATCGCATAAAAATATTGTGTAAAAATCCCTCTACTTGTATCAAGACTGTAACACATTTTTATGGACACACTTTTTATAACGCTCCGATTTATTGCCTTTCGGTGCGACGGTTTAGCACAGAGAAAAGCCTATATCAACGGCAAAATTATTGCTTGTTCGATATAGGCTCTTTTATTGTAAGCGCAATAATTTACGCTGGTCGTTGACATAGGCATCTTATGATTTGAAGTAATACGTTTTTGAATTTTCTCGGTGCTGCGCCGTCTTGTTGCCGAAAGGCAAATAAAACTCGGAGCGTATCAAAAATGAAAAAACATATTGTAAATTATGACGTTTTCAAAGAAACAATATCTCAAAACAATGTTCTTTCAATGGCCGAACAGTTAGCGATGTATGAAACACGCTTCCTTATCGGTTATATGGGAAGCAGGATGCAAAAGATGTATGCAAACCTATGCGTTGATATAAGGCGTAAAAACGACATTAACCACACTTTCAGCGACAGTTATGATTTAGTCCAAGAATGTGCGCTATTCCTTTGTAATCATTACGGAAAGCGATTAAACGACATTTTGACATACGATAAAAAGGGCAAGGCAATAACAGTCAAGATTGCGTGCGTAAGAGCAATGTCAAAACTTATAGCGCGAAAAACAAGCGACTATTACCGTTTCGTGAGCCTTGATGCCTTAACGCCCGCCAGCGAGCCGTCTTGCGAGATTGAAGATGATGTTGTCAAAGACTATACCGTCTATGATTCAATCATTGACAGCCTTAATTTGACGGATAATATGAGAATTGCGCTCGAATGTAGACAAAACGGGCTGAGTTATCCCGAAATTGCCACCATACTTGAACGAGCGCAATCCACTGTGTTTGAATACTTCATAAGAATGCGACAAAGATATGCCACGATTTATGGATAGACAAAATAAGCACGAAAAAATTATAGTATATGTCTTGACCGACTTATCTCGAAGTTATGCAATATCGAAGTAATAACCCTTATATCCAAGTAAATGTAGATTAAAGAAACCACAAACTCAAAGATTTGTGGCTTTGGGGATTATGACTGCGGAATTTTACTCGCTTATGTTTGAAGTCTGTTCTATTGGCTTATCATCCCATTCATCACCGCGAACTGTTGCCAAATCAACACCTTTAGTTTCTTTTACCTTAGCTACTAAAGCAACAAGCGCACCTATCATTCCGGGAACAGACAAACCCAATGTGATTAAGCTGACATTTTCATTACCTAGTACCGTAATTAAAGTTGTACTTAATATGAATGCTGGTACCAATATGACCGCCTGCGCAACCGATTGCGCTGCCAGTATTGACGATCTTAGATTTGTCGGAGATGATTCTGAAATCATCATACTTCCCATAATGTCTCCTGATGCCCAGTAACTTCCAATGGTAATTCCGCAAAGAAGACCAACTATATAGGGCGACCATGCGAATTTGCTTGCAATAAAGAACAATATAAAACTGACGATTGTTGATACAACCATAATTACGCTTGCCGGTTTTCTTCCGAGTTTATCTGCGAATAAGCCACTAATGCATTGAAATACAGCCGACCCGACCGGGAACATAAACAAAGCAATTGTTACGGGCCCTACCCCCGCCGCATTATATGCCTGAGTATAATCTTGGTATACTCCGCTTGAGATATAGGCGTTTGCGTATCCGTCTGCCATAATGAGCTGATACTGGAATGTTATAAGCATTCCAGTTACATTTAGCGCAATGATAATAAACAGCCATCTTAATTGTTTGTGTTTCCAAACAAATTTTAATGCCGGGATTAGTCCTCCTTGTGCCGTTTCGATTTGTTTTTGCTTCAATTGATCGGATCGTTCTTCGTCGGTCATTTTTAGATAACTCAAACGATGATCTATAAACGTGTCTGTTTCGCGAGCAAACAATAGGGCAATCGCTGCAATAATCATACCTACTATTGCTGGAACGAGATAAACCATACGCCATTCAGACGTATTGTGCATAAAGACCTTGCGCATTAAAGGTATTAGCAACACGCCAAGAGTCGCAATAGATTTAATAGCAAAGTATATTTTTCCGCGATGCTTTTCAGGGACTGTTTCCATCACGTATACAAGTTGCATGTCGTGAGGCGTAAAGAACAAAATGACTGTGCTGGCAACAATATATAATGCAATATTATTCGCAGTCAACATTAGCCCCATACCTATGCTCATACCCAACGTGTTAATAAACAAAAATGTCTTACGACCATACTTGTCTGCCAATGGTTTATAAAATATCACTATTATAAACGATAAAAACGACATTGCACCGATTATATCCATTATTCCCGTTGAACGATCCCCGAAAACAGGTGTGAAAATCGATGCTCTTATTTCCGCTTTCATTTGTGTATCGATATGCGTAGCGACTTCGTCCACTATGTAAATAACGGCAATAATAAACAGCAAGTACCATAAATAATACTTATTTTTAGGGCGAGTCTTTTCCTTTTCCCACTTTGCAATCTCTTTCGTTTCTTTTGCTTTTTGACGTTGCAGTTGTTCTACAGTCAATTGCTTTTTCATAATCCCTCCTTAAAACGCCTCAAATCAATATCTATCCGTTTATTATCGACGATACGTTTGAATATACTATTGAGCGGATAACGTTTGCGCAGCATCGGTCAAGATCCGACAATGTGCAGAGTTTTGTTTTTAGTCCTTTTAGAATTTCCTTTTTGCAATAACCGTTTCCAGGCATTATTAAATCGTTGCCGACTTTCATACATATAGCATTATTTGCTCTATCGGGATTAGTAGAGTGCCAGTCTGTCATAATTACGCCGTCGAAGCCCCATTCGTTTCTAGCTACGTTGGTGCAAAGGTCATAACTATTTGACGTGTATGTTCCGTTTAACTTGTTGTAGCTCGTCATAATAGACTTTGCTCCGCCTTCTTTTACGGCAATGCCAAAGCCTTTTAAGTAAATCTCGCGTAAAGCGCGTTCGCTCACGTTTGCGTTTGTCAGTTCTCGATTTTCTTCTTGATTGTTACAACAAAAATGCTTAATAGTAACATACGTACCGGGGAATTTTTGCACTCCCAATGATACTGCTGCCGCTATTTTACCGGACAAGAGAGGATCTTCTGAATAATACTCAAAATTTCTTCCGCATAACGGGTTTCTATGGATGTTAAGTGCCGGTGCCAACCAATATGTGATTCCGTATTTATTCATCTCTTCGCCGACAGCTTCTCCGACTTCAAGCGCAAGCTCGGTATTCCAAGTTTGTGCAACGGCAAGCGCAACTGGGAAGGCGGTACAGTTTTGGTATACCGGTTTTGTTTTTTTCGGATTTGCGCAAAGAAAACGCTTGTAAAAATCCGGTATATAATCCAAAAAGTCAAACATCATATTGTATGGCTGTGCAATACCTCTACGATTTATTCCTATTGCCCTTGAAATCCGCAATCCTGCGGGACCGTCGGAAAGAACAACGTTTACCAATCCTTTGTTATAGTATTTATCGGTCGTATATCCGCCGGCACCCGGAACCATTAATTTGCTGCCGCTTAGCGCACCGCCGAGCTTGATTCCTGCGCCGACAACTATATTCACTTTATCTTTGGTCGAAAGTTGTTCCATAATTGCATCGACTTTAGTATCCGAATATCTTTGCGGGACAAGATAATCGTATTTGATTGTCTCGACATCACTCGATTTTATTGATACAATCGGCGCATTGATATAATCGGAATTATCAATCTCACGGCTGCCTTGAAGTTTTTCAAAATCCGCAACGGGCGGACATATATTCATATGCTTTGAAACTATTGCATCGCCATCGAGCATTGCAATAGCAGCGACTTGTGTGTTGCGAGACGACTTTCCGACTCGAATTATGTAATCGCCGCCTTCAAGCACAAAAGATGCATCTTTTTCAAAATAACTTGCGCATTCTTCAAGCGCAAAATCGATTTTCACACGTTCTGTTTCGCCCGGAGCGATGACATCCGTTTTCTTGAACGTGACAAGTCGTTGATACTCTTTGTTGATTTTGCCGATAGGGCAACTAACGTATACCTGAACAACTTCTTTTGTCGGAATTAGTCCGTTGTTTTTAACATCTACGTCAATAGTAATATGTGTTTTATTTGCGTTTACACTTGCGACAGAGATTTTTGTCGGCGAATACGACAATCCATAGCCGAATTCGTATTTCGGCATCACTTTAAAAGTGTCGAAATAACGATATCCGACGTATATATCTTCTTTGTAATACTCTTCGTCGAGGTTGTTGTTTAAATAGCTGTATTCATCGGAAAACGGAATATCTTCGTATTTTTCTGCCCACGTCGACGTTAATCTGCCACTTGGCGAAACTTTGCCCGACAAAACGTCGGCAAATGCATTTCCGCCTTCTTCGCCTTGTTGGCAAAAGAACAAAACTGCGCTTATGCCTTTTACTTCTTTCAAAAACGACATATCCATCGATGAGCCTACGTTTATGACAAGGATTACGTTCTTGTATGAATTCGCAAGAGTTTTCAGATTTTCGATTTCAATGGGAAGAAGGTGATGTTGCCCTTGTTCGATATGTCTATCGGCACCTTCGCCAGCTTGTCTCGCTACAACATAAATTGCAGTATCCGTATTGCTTTCTTCAACATCGGCTTTTGTAATTTTTCTTCCGACTGGTAGATTAAAACGCCTAAAAGACAAAAACAAAATGTCTTGCAGTGAACTGTTTTTAAACCAATCTCTGACCTCTTGGGCAAACTCTTTTTCAGATTGGCTGAACGTTTCCATATAATCATTGATCCAGGAATTTGAACTGATTTCATAGCCGGCGTTCTTTAACCCTTCCAAAATCGATACACTGTAACGCTCGTTAACTTCTCCCGAACCCGTTCCGCCTTTTATCGTTTTTATTGCGCCCGCTCCGTACAAAGCAACTTTGCAAGGCTTTAACGGAAGAACGCCGTTGTTTTCAAGAAGAACAATGCCTTCGCTCGCAACTTTGCGTGTTAAAGCGCGGTGAGCCAATTCCATTGTGCTTTCGTTTTTATCCGCTGTTGCAAAAATAATTTGCCCTTTCGTTTTTTTCACAATTTTCTCCTTTATTTTTGTTTTCTTGATTTGATTATATTTTTATGTCTTTTATTTTTTGGTACAAATTATGATATATTTCATAATAGCGATCGTACAAATGCATCTTGCTCTTGTTGGGGCATATCGTAAAATTATCCTTGACGCAAGCATTGGATGCCTGTGCAACATCAGTATACTCATTACATCCTACCATTGCAAGAAGAGCCGCACCAAAACAAGGACCGTGTTCTGATTTTGCGAGTGACACTGGGATTTGCAAAACGTCCGCAATTATTTGACACCAAATCGAACTTTTTGCCCCGCCTCCGCATAAACTTGCTTTTGTTATATCGATACCGTTTGATTTTGCAACTTCGACACAGTCTCGTATCGCAAACGCAACGCCTTCCATAACCGCTTTGCTCATTTGCGCTCTTGTCGTGGTCAACGATATTCCTAAAAAAGCACCTCTGACATTTACATCGTTATACGGACTCCGCTCCCCGCAAAGGTATGGCAAAAAAATTATACCAGTCGGGCCGCAAATTGAAACAATCTCTTCGTCATGTTCGTAATCGTTTGATTCAAGTATGTTTTCAAGCCACCATTTTCGAGCACTTGCCGCAGATAGGATACACCCTAATAGATGCCATTTCCCGTTTGCGTGCGCAAACGAATGAATTGCATTGTTTACATCCACAGAAAAACGGTCTTGCGATATAAAAATCGTTCCGCTTGTTCCAAGGGATATATTGCAACTTCCGTTTGCAACGGTATTTGTTCCTATTGCCGCTGCCGCATTATCCCCGGCACCCGCAATAACTTTTACTTTTAAAGGCAAGTTAAGTTGCCTTGCAAAATCTTCTTTTATGTACCCCACGACATAATAACTTTCGTGCAAAGCAGGCAACCATTTTTTATCTATGTTGTATTCTTTGCAAAGTTCTTCCGACCAACATTTGTTTTTCACATCCAAAAGCAGTGTACCCGATGCATCTGAATAGTCGGTTGAATGCACTCCGGTAATTCGATAAATCAAATAGTCCTTTGGCAACATTATTTTTGCTATTCTTTTATAGTTTTCGGGTTCGTTTTCTTTCATCCACAAGAGTTTAGGCAATGTAAATCCCGCAAATGCGATGTTGCCGGTCATAGATGATAATCTGCTTTTCCCTATTGTTTTATTCAAGTCTGCCGTTTGCTTTTCGGAACGTCCGTCATTCCATAAAATACAGGGGCGAATTACACGATCGTTTTTATCAAGGACAACAAGTCCGTGCATTTGTCCACTGAATGAAATCCCTTTTATGTTGAATTCGTATCCGTTTATTAGCTCGCGAAGCACGCTTGTTACCGTCAAAAGCCATTCTTCCGGAGATTGTTCAAACCAACCTTCTTTGGGTGATTCTATAGGGTAGTGCTTCGTGCATTGACGAAGAATCGTACCCTTATTGTCGGTTAAAATGCCTTTTGTACTGCTTGTTCCGAGGTCTATTCCGATATAGCAATTCATATTTTAAGAAAACAGTATTTGGTTGACTATACTTTGCAGCCCTTCTTGATTCCCGCTTGATGGGAGCTTTGGCTTTGCAATACTGCAAGCGTATTCGGAGAGTTCGGATAAAGTTGCATTGCCGGAAACAATCTTGGCTCCGATGCCACTATTGAAACTCTCATACTTGTTTTTCACAAATGCATCGATTCGACCATCCGAAATGATTTTTTCTGCATTTATCAAAGCAAGAGCAAATGTGTCCATTCCCAGAATATAGCCTTTAAACATATCCTCGTAGGTATTACTCGACCTACGGTTTTTCGCATCAAAGTTTAATCCACCGCTTAAGCCACCATTTCTAATAATTTCGAGCATAGCAAAAGTCGCAGAGTAAACGTCAAACGGGAATTCGTCGGTGTCCCAACCAAGATTGCTGTCGCCTTGATTGGCATCAACAGAACCGAGCATCCCATTCATTGCGGCAACACGCAACTCATGTTCAAAAGTGTGACCTGCCAATGTAGCATGATTTGCTTCAATATTCAATTTAAAATCTTTTTCTAAACCATATTGTCTGAGAAAACCTATAACGGTTGCCGCATCGAAGTCATATTGATGTTTCATCGGCTCTTTGGGCTTCGGTTCGATATAAAAATCTCCCGTAAAGCCAATGCTACGGCCGTAATCTACAGCCATTTTCATCAGTCTCGCTATATTGTTTTGCTCAAATTTTACATCGGTATTCAACAGTGTTTCATAGCCTTCGCGTCCGCCCCAAAAGACAAAGCCTTTTCCACCGAATTTTACGGTTAAATCCAATGCCTTTTTGATTTGTGCGGCAGCGAAACAATATATTGTTGCATCGTTTGTGGAACCTGCCCCGTTCATAAATCTTGGATTGCCAAATAAATTTGCCGTTCCCCACAAACATTTAATGCCCGTTTCTTGCATTTTCGGCAAGATATAATCGGATATTTCATCCAATCTGTCGTTTGATGCGTTTATATCGTCGGATTCGGGGATAAGATCAACGTCGTGAAAACAAAAATATTGAATTCCCAGTTTTTGCATAAATTCAAAACCGGCATCGACTTTTGCTCGTGCATGCTCCATCGTGCCAATTTTTGCGCCGAAAGATTTATCCATAGAACCTTTTCCAAACATATCGACTCCTGTTGCACAAAGATTGTGCCACCAAGCCATAGCAAATTTAAGATGTTCTTTCATAGGCTTGTTTAAAACAATCTTATTTGCATCATAGAACTTAAAAGCAAGCGGATTTTTGCTTTCATAACCTTCGTATTGTATTTGCCCGATATTTTTAAAGATTTCCACTTTTAATGTCTCCTTTGATTTATTGTTGGTATTTTAATACATTCTAATTTTACCGTAAACATTGTTGCGCTTTCAAGAAAAATTTGATAGAATATAGGACAAAAGTTACGATATGGAGAAAGATATGTTCTTTTATGAGAAAAACCGTTCCAATACAGAAGGATACTTATACAATCAGAATGATATTTGTTTGAATTTCCAACCACACCTACACAACAGTTACGAGTTTGTATGCTGTATGGAAGGAGTTCTGAGTGTTACAATAGAAGAAAAAGAATATTCTCTTGAAAAAGGGATGTGTCTGTTAGTCCCTCCAATGGCGGCACACTCTTATAAGACGAAGGAACACTCTGAATCATATCTATGTGTTTTTTCACAATCGTATATACCGTTTTATCACAACAAATACAAAGAATATGCGCCTATAAACCCAATTTTTTTTGTAAATGATTTACATTTGATTATAAACATACTGGAAAAAAACGAAAATGAATTTTACATAAAAAGTTGTTTATATTATGTGGTTGCACGTCAAATCGAAATGTGTGTGTTTGAACACATAAATAAAAACTCAACATCGCTTTCACATAGAATCATAGAATATTTAAGTGAAAATTTTGCGGACGATATTACGTTATTGACATTAGCGACACAACTCGGTTATTCATACAATTACATATCATCCATGTTTAACGAACTATTTAAGACAAATTTTAATGATGTTTTGAATGCGTATCGCTTGAATGAGGCGACATTACTCCTTTCTCAAACCGACAAATCAATAACAGAGATTGCGGTTAGATGCGGATATAATTCCTTAAGGAACTTTAATCGTAATTTTCAAAAATACAAACATAAAACGCCGGGAGAATATCGCAAAACTATAATAGATGCGCGGAAACAGCATAATTATAAACCTAAAAATTAAAAAAACTTTTCCTAATTAAATAAAATTGGCACTTAGGCGTATGCTTGTCTT
>DBJV01000072.1:1389-3389 GCA_002297185.1 Christensenella sp. UBA767 | reverse complement strand
TGCGCCTCGCCGAGACAAGCATACGCCTTGTATAAAAACAAACCGCCTAAAAAGGCAAAATCGCAGCCGTGCGGAACGGGGCGTTCGCGCTAAACCGCTTGGCGAACCGCGCCCGTTTTTCTCGCACATCGGCAATGCGATTTTTTTGTCCTCTTTTTCATAGACGGATTTTTTTCTTTTTTTATATCAAGTTGCGAATTCTGCTTTTGTCTTTTCGGCGTACACGTCCCATTTTCCACTCATTCACAACACCTTTTCACCCATTAAAAACATATTTTTACCACGCAAACTACCTTTTGACCCATTCACGCTTTTCATCGGACATGTGCTACGCTATCGGTAGTTCATATCACAACAGGGTTCGAACGGTGTTCGCTCACGATTTCAAACTCGTCCAAATTGCGCACGTCAGTGTTCTTGTTTGTTCATTCGCTCACGTTTACGATGTGTATTGTTCACAACACGTAAAAGTGTAGCGAGTACAACTGAGTCTTGATAGAGTACGAGCAAGTCTTGGTAAAGTCCGGCTGAGTCTTGAAAGTAGGCGGAATAGTCTGGAATGATGACCGCTTTTGTCGGGGTGAGTCTGTGTACAACGCCATTTCACCTGTGTTATGAATATAATCGCAAGACCGAGAAAAAGAGGTAAAGCCTATGTAGCAACCAAGTCCGTGAAAGTTAAATCTTTGTCTTTACTTCCTTTTCTCAACTCTTGCAAAGAATACTAAAAAAGGAGGTAATGCCATTGAAGAGAAAACAAATCAATCTCAAAGTAACAACCGTCGGTGAACCCAATCTCAATGCCATGAGCGAGAGCGAACAAAAAGCTTTCTACGTTTCAATGCTCATGCGGATTTTAGATAAGCGCCGTCAGCAACTGGAAGAACAATCTTCCGTCAATGCGCAAAAGGATAATGCCGTTCCCCGAGTGTAAAGTCTATTCGGACGGAAGCCACTTTATCGCAATACCGCATACGACAAGACCTAAACGAAAAGCAAAATCGCTCGAAGACATAAGCGGAGGTAATACGGAAAATGTAGAAGAAAAATCAGTTTGCAATGAACAACCCAAAAGCCCCAAAACGTTGTTTGAAGAAGCATACAAAGAGAGCGCGAAACTGCCAAAAAAGCAGCGCAAAAAATTTATACAAAACCAATTAAAACCGTATTTCGAAAATCCTCAATCCGCACAAGATTTTGTGGATGTCAATATAGAGCGAAAGAACACAAATTCCATAGCAAGAAAAGTAAGACTTATGCGCAAAGTGAATCTGCAAGAATGGAACTATTTTTGCACCTTCACATACGATTCTGCTTTGCATACGGAAGAATCCTTTCGCAAGAAATTAAGCAATTGTTTCAAGCATTTATCGTCTCGTAAAGGTTGGAAGTATATAGGCGTTTGGGAGCGCTCGCCGACAAAACAACGCTTACACTTTCACGGCATATTTTACATACCCGAAAACGGTATGCTCGGCACACTCGAAGAAGTAAGAGATTTCAGCACCAAAACACATAAAATGCAGTTGAGTTATATAAACTCGCACTTTAAGTCCTTGTTCGGTAGAAACGACTTCAAACCGCTATGCACGAAACAAGACGTATATTTGTCCGTAGGATACATTGTGAAATACCTCGAAAAGTCCGGTGAAAAGATAGTATATTCGCGCGGATTACCGACGTATTTCAAGTCAGATATTATGAACGACGACGTTGCGTGCAGGATAGGTATCGAAAACAGAAAACTACTACTTTTCGACAATTTCACTTGCGTTGCGGACGGTGAAATTATAGGCGAAGTCAGTCCGCAAACAATAAGTCAAATGCCAAAGGCAAACTGACAATTTTATATCGTCTTTCGCATCGGGAGCGTAAACGAAAACTGCGGTTTGTCAAGGGTAAAATGTATGCTTTTCAGCACCCTTGACAAACCTATAAAACCACTATGATATAGACAATATCGTTTCCGTTTTTCTCTCTCCCGTCGAAAGACAAATCAA
>DBJV01000072.1:1015-1309 GCA_002297185.1 Christensenella sp. UBA767 | reverse complement strand
TCTATCGGCAAAAAGAAAAACATAGGTGGTAAAACCTATAACATCACAAGATATTTTAACGGCAATCGTGATTTTGAAACGTCCATGAAAGAACTTGCTACAAAGCAAGTATGCGAAACAGCGAGGTAAATAATATGAAACCGAAAAAATATATTGCTGGATTATATTTTAGACTTTCCCAAGAGGATGAACGTCAAGGAGAATCAGCATCCATTGATAATCAGAGAACGATGTTGCGCAAATATGCTGAAGAACACGGTTTTGAAATTCACAACGAATATATCGACGACGGCA
>DBJV01000072.1:0-994 GCA_002297185.1 Christensenella sp. UBA767 | reverse complement strand
GCAACGACTTTTAGACGACGCAAAAACGGGAGCCATTAACACTATCATCGTAAAAGACCTATCGCGATTTGGAAGAAACTATATTGAAGTTGGGCAATACATCGATTATGTATTCCCGGCATTCGGTATTCGCTTTATCGCTATTCAAGATAACGTCGATACGGAAAACCGCGATAGCGGATCAATGGAAATGATGCCGATTATGAACGTTTTTAACGAATGGCATGCCGCAAATACAAGCAAGAAAATACGTGCGGTAAGACGAGCGAATGCAAAAGAAGGTATATACACGGCAAAGAAAGCATCTTATGGATATAAAATGGGAACTGATAAAAAGCGTGCGCCAGTTATTGACGAAGAAACCGCCCCGATTGTAAGAAGGATATTCGAAATGTACGCTTCGGGATTAAGTCCAAACAAAATATCTGAAGTTTTGAATTTGGAAGGTATACCTTCGCCGGCAACCTATGCTTACACCCATATTGGACAAAAGCCCAAGCCAAATGTGATGGGGTTATGGACTGCCGTAACAATAAGGGAAATGCTTGATAAAATCATATACATCGGGCATATGCCACAATTGCGCTGGACATCAACATCTTATAAAAATCACAAAAGATTCAGAAAAGATGAAAACGAATGGTCGGTCGTTTATAATAATCACGAGCCGATTATTTCACAAGAACTTTGGGATAAAGTTCAAGAACGCAAAAAATCTGTCGCAACAGGTAGAAAGACAATTATTGGTTTTACTCATCCATTATCCGGGTTCTTGTTCTGTGCCGATTGCGGCGGTAAAATGAAATTATGTACGTCAATCGGTCGAAACTCAAAGCGTCGGTTTTATTTTGATTGCGGTTACCATTTACGTTATGGAAAAGCGTACTGTTTTTCGCACTATATTGCGGCGAGCGTGTTGGAAGAAATAGTCCTTGACGATATACGGACAATGGCAAAACGGATTGTTTTAGATGAAAAGGCTATTCGAGAAGAA
>DBJV01000116.1 GCA_002297185.1 Christensenella sp. UBA767 | reverse complement strand
TGACACGTGTTTAGCATTCGGCGCAAAATCGACGCAGTTATTCGCTCAATAGTGCAGTTATAAAGCAAAATGCAGGCATAGGTAATAACCCCAGCCTGCATTTTCTTTGTGCTTGTTAGTCGAGATTGTATCTCTTCTTGAATTTGTCAACGCGTCCGCCGGTGTCAACAAGTTTTTGTTTGCCCGTGAAATACGGATGGCATTTGGAGCAAATTTCAACTCTGAGTTCGTTGACGTTCTTGGTGGTACCCGTTTGGAATGTGTTTCCGCATGCACACACAACTGTTACGTCATGGTATTGGGGATGGATTCCTTCTTTCATTTTGATTCTCCTAACTCGTTTTTTTATACCCACACGCGCCAGTATAGTTACGCGTATATGACATAAAGTTTCTTTATTATATATTCATTGTGTCAAAAAGTCAAGCAATCGGCAAGCCAATTTCTCAACATTTTAAGCGCGGTCTGTTTCCTATTTCTCGCACAAAATTCAATACGTATCAAAGCGTCAAAATCGACGTCGTTTTGCGTAGCATTTTTGAACTCTAAATCACCGCAATCACGTAAGCGCGCCGATCAAAATTTCTCTCGTCTTTTCGAGGTCTTTATCGGCAAGCGCGCGATATCTCTTATCGCTCTCGATTTGCCCCCCACACACCACCTTTACGGGATTGTCCGCAAACACGAAATAATCGTCTGCGCAAAGCAAGCACTCGTCTATGGAGTGCGTGACGAAAATCACCGTGCGCCTCTCCACGTCGTTGAGTTGAACGAGCTTTGCGATAAGCCTCGATTTGAGCGCAACGTCAAGCGCTTTGAACGGCTCGTCGAGCAGCAAAACTTTGCTTGGATAAAGGAAGGCTCTTGCCATACTCACTCTCTGCGCCTGACCGCCGCTTATCTCGCTTGCAAACGAATGAAGAACGTCCTCGATTTCAACGAGTTTTGCCATTTCTTCAATCATTTTTTTGCGATTGTTTTTGTCCTTATAAACGGCGCGTAATATCAAATCAAGGTTTTTATACACCGAAATCGAGGGGATTAACCTATCTTTTTGAAAAATATAGCTCACTCCACCCTCAATGCCGTCTATGTCGCCCGAGTAGTCTTTTATGCCTGCGATAGCGTTGAGAATCGTCGTCTTTCCGACGCCGCTACCGCCCAAAACGACGTTGATATTATTCTCTTTGAAGGTGATATCGAAGTCTTGAAAAACGGTCTTTTCACCGTATCCGCAAGTGAAGTTTTTGATGGTTATATCGCTCATCTTGCCACCTCCCAAATCTTCTTTGCGCCAAGCACCACGCCTTCCAAAACGAAACTGAAAACGATTGCAACAAGCGTGTATGCAAGCAAGTACGCAATCTCGAAAGAGGCGTTTGCAACCTGTATTTTTCCACCCAAACTGCCCTGCACGTTGGCGAGAATTTCCGCCGCCACGACCACTTTGAGAGTGAGCGAAAGCGTGGATTTGCTCGTATCGAAAAGGCACGGCGCGATAGACGGAATGTAGATGCTGCGCACTATATCGATGGGACGCACTTTATAGACTTTTGCCATTTCCACAAGGTCTTTGTCAACGCCCACTATCGCCGAGTAAAACGCCGAGTACATTACGGGGAACGCAATCAAAAATCCTACGACAATCGCCATGGCGTTGCCGCTCAAAAACGCGTAAAGTATGAGTATCACCGCCACCGTCGGTGCGCTGCGCAATACGGAAACGATTGGTGACATAATTCTGTGAATAGGGTTGAAAAGTCCGCCCAAAACCGCAAAAATCATCGCCAAAACGAAGGATATGACAAAGCATATAAGCGTGCGCAAAAGCGTCCACCCCACGCTTGTCCAAAATCCTTTTTCGCCGCCAAGCACAAAGAATCTGGCAAGCACGACGTCGGGCATAGGCAGCACCAGCGGATTGTCCTCCGCCTTTGCCGCAATCGCCCATACGGCGAGCATTATTCCAAGCGCAATAAGCGGATATACGACGTTGCTCGCAATCCGCCACGCTTGTTTTTTGTCGATTTTGACCTCTTTCTTCATACCTTGTTACGCAAAGATTTTGTCCTTGTTTGCTTGCCAATCTATAGCGTTGCCTTGCGCGTCTTTGGGCATAACGTTTGCAAGGAACGTCAATATTTCGCTCTTTTGAGTTTCGTCGAGTTTGGTTGCGTTGATTGCGCATCTCGGAATGCTCGGAGCAGGGAAAGTTGCGCTTTCGTAAAGATGTTCTTTTGCAAAAGCGGTGACTTCGCTCGGATTTTTCGTCACCCAATCTTTGCTTGCGCTCAACGCGTCAAAGAGTGCGGTCATAAAAGCGGCGTCTTTTGCAAGTCCGCTCCTTACGAACAAACCTGCTTGCGCATAGTTGCTTGCGCCCGACTTTTTGGCGTATTCATCCTGCATATTCATCTCGGAAGAGAGCGAAAGTTCGGTTTTGAATTGCGTTGCGGCAGGCTCGCCCACTACTGCGAAATCCACTTGACCGCTTTCGAGCAACACTCTTGCGGCAGGACCGTCCGCCACGTAACGGACGCCGACTTGATTTGCGCCGATTTCGGCATTTTCATCCGTTATCATACTGATGCCGTTTGCGCTCATAACGTATCTGAACACGAGTCCCGGAACGCCCGTTTGACCGATGCACGCAACCTTTTTGCCTTTGATATCGTCAAGCGTTATAACTCCGCTATCCGTGTTGCCTATCATATAAAGGCTGCCGTTGACCGCTACGCTGACAAGCTTGTAGTCCGCGCCTTGTCTTATGAGGTTTGCACCTGCGTTGACGGGCATAATCACCAAATCGCTATTTTTGGAGGACATCTCCGCCGCGATATTTGCAGGCTTGACCACTTGGTATTTTACGCTTGTGCCGTCGATTTTCTCATTGTCGGTAACGAGACGGAGCATTGCAAGCGCAGGAGTGCCTTCGGGTGCGCTGAACGTAAGTTCGCTCACGCCGTCGCGATAGTTTGCGCCATTGTCGACCTTATCGTCGTTGCAAGCAACGAGCGAAACGCACGCAATCATTACGATTGCAATTATTGCCACGATTGTAATAAATTTGTTGTTTTTCATATATACCTCAAAAAAATTTATTTACTGTTTATATAATCCGTTCGGATAACCCGAATGGCTTGTTTTCGATATAAATCTTATTCTTCGGACAATTCAAAGGACGTTATTGCGGATTTCACACTCAGACTTTCAAATCTTCCGAGTTTGCCCGTAAGTGCGGAAATTCGCTCCTGCGTGCCTTCGACTATGAGTGCGATTGCGTTCGCCTCTTTTCTCGGAACGCCCATACGCCCCACTATAATATCTGCAAAATCGCTCAAAACTTTTTGCATTTCCACCGCGACTGCCTTGTCGCCCTTAAGCACGATGCCCACTACGCCGATTCTTTTCATGTTATTACCTCATATTCTCGCAAAGCGAGAGTGATATTGCGCCGCAGGCGCAGTGATATTTGCGCAAAGCGCAAGTGATAATCGCAAAAGTCGTCGCTGTGGCAAAGACAACTCACGAGTTCATTGTCTAGTGCCACGCTAGCCTTATTGCTCTACTACCGCGCAACCGATACACGCTATCAATCACAAAAGGATTGATAGCCCTGCCACAATTTCGCTATATCGCTTGCTTGG
>DBJV01000117.1:6862-22867 GCA_002297185.1 Christensenella sp. UBA767 | reverse complement strand
GCAAAGCCAAAAATATCACTGCGCCAAGGGCGCAATATCACTCTCGCTTTGCGAGAATATCGATGCACCATAGGTGCAAAGTTTATGGAAAATTATATTATTTCAAATCAAAATCATACGATTGTCGGGATTGACAGGGGAGATACGGCGGCGTTTTTGGGGATTAAGTACGCGGAGGCGGAAAGATTCCAAAAACCTGTGCTGAAAAATCTCGGGAAACATACCGAGGCGGTGGCGTACGGCAATTGTTGCGCGCAATCGAGGCAGTTCTTTGACGAGAGCAAGTCCAAAAAGAAGATGGATTTGTTCTATTATAGGGAATTTAGAGAGGGGTTGCGCTTTAAGTATGGCGAGGATTGCCTCAATCTCAACGTTTATGCGCCGAAGGGTAAGAAAAATTTGCCCGTGCTGTTGTATATTCACGGCGGCGCGTTCGTCATATGCTCGAGCGACGAAAAGCCGTTTGACGGGCAGTATATCGCAAAAGAGGACGTGATTTGCGTGTGCGCGAACTATCGACTAAACGTGTTTGGGTATTATTCGGACGAAAAGACGAGCAATCTTGCCTTTTACGATATGATTTGCGCAATCGAGTGGGTGAAAAATAATATCGCCGAATTTGGCGGAAATCCCGATAATATCACGCTTATGGGGCAGAGCGCAGGGGCAATTTCATTGCAAAATCTTATACTTTTGCCTGAGGTGAAAGCGATGATAAAGGGCGCGATTATGCTGTCGGGCGGCGCAACCGTATCGGGAATTTTCGCACCAAAATCCAAAAAGAGAGCAGTACGATTTTTCAAGCGTGTGAAAAACGACCTCAAAAAGCGCGGAGAGGACATTCTTACCGCAGATTATAGAGACGTTTTCCTTGCGTGGAACAGGCAGACGAAGAAAAATCTTGCTCTTTCAATGCTATCTACGATGCCTGTTTTTGACGGTGAAATCGTGAGGAAAGACCTGTATAAAAACGCCTACAAGGACGAGCAAGTGCCGTGTGTCGTGAGCGTTACGAAGGACGATTTGCTCAAAGGTTATCTTGAAAATTGCGCGCAGAAATGGCGTAAAAAGGCGAACGGCAAGACGTGGGTTACGCATTTTTATCACGATTTGCCGGGCGATGATATGGGCGCGTACCATAGTTGTGACCTTTGGTATATATTCGGTCTCGAACAACACGGTTGGCGCAAGTTTGAAGAGAGGGATTACGAAATTGCAACCGAACTTCGCAAGCGTTATTGTGCGTTTGTGCGCAATCAAGATCCCAATTGCGGCGGATATACGGAGTGGAAAGAAGGCGACGTTTTAACGTTGAAATAAGAGATTTTGCGCCGAATGCTAAACACGTGTCACTTATCTCGTAGAGATAACTTGACACATATTTAGGCGCACGTTGCTCAAACGGCATTGCTGTGATGGCAACAAATGTATTTATTGCCATAAACCGCATTTGTTCTCGCAACTACTACCGCGCAACCGATACACGCTATGAGAATAAGACGGATAAAAACTCTTACCGCAGTTTCGCTGTATCGCTTGCTTGGTGGAGCATTGCTTTTGTACGTAAGGTTTCGCAACCTTGAGGCGGCTCGGCGGTTGCTCAGGCGAACGATGGATGCTCACAATTATTCTTCGTGGAGTTATATTCTACGGCTCCGCCTGCCTACGAGCAACGTTTATTAAGCGGTAAAAACATCAAGCCGATAATTTTGCGGAATTGTGGCGGGTGCTTTATATCTGTTTGATATAAGAGCAATTAATTAGAATAGTAAAAAAAGAGATGATAAAAAATGCAAATTCGACAATATAAAAGTGCCGACTGCAAACAGTTGGCGGAATTATTTTATCAGACGGTTCATTATATAAATTCAAGAGATTATTCTGAAGAACAAGTGAATGCTTGGGCAACGGGCAACATAGACTTGCAAGAATGGGATAAATCATTCTTAAACAATTACACGGTCGTGGCAGTAAAAGACAATATAATTGTCGGATTTGGCGACATCGACGAATCAGGATATTTAGATAGGCTTTACGTGCATAAGGATTATCAAAGACAAGGTATTGCATCTGCAATTTGTGATGCGTTGGAATGTTCGGTAAATGATAATCATATCACAACGCACGCATCAATTACGGCGAAACCGTTTTTTCTTAATCGAGGTTATCATATAATAGAAAAACAGGAAGTATTAAGGCAAGGCGTTTATTTGATAAACTACGTAATGGTGAAATAGTATTGCTTTTTCATTTCGGGCGCGATTCGGCATAAAAAAAGGGAGCGTTAAAACTCCCTTTTTTTACCGTTTTTATTCAGTTGTTCGGCGTATAAAATTTGCCGTTTACTTCGACTTTGCCGTTTTCAATCGTCGGCTTACCGGTGGCGCAGGCGCGAAGAAGTATTTTATTTGCACGGAAAGTATCGTCTTTCTCGATATTGCCGTCCGTAAACGTTTCTCCGTTTCCTACGGCTATAATCTTAAAGCCTTTTTGAACCATAAACGACGAGAACTGCCAGAGTTTCTCAAACATACCGTAAGCGTCCATTATGACGGATACGTTTTCTTCTGGGTGATACGCGGTTATTCTGAAATAGTTTTGCATAGTTAAAATCTCCTTTGCGGTTATGCCGCTAATTGTTTTATTTTTCTGTTGGCGTAACGACAATTAGCGGCGCGATTAGAAAAGCAAAATGCAAATGCGATTTATGACAATAAACGAGTTTGTTGTCATCATCGCAATGCAGGATTTTGCGCAGGCTCCGCCTGTTTACGAGTAACGTTAGGCGCAATATTAAATTGCGCTAATGGAATATTCCGTGTGCGCCTGCGGCTGGATTGCCACGTCACAACATTCGTTGCTCCTCGCAATGACATAAGGAAAAATGGAATAATCCATCAATGCGCCGAAATTGTACACACCAAGCAAGCGATATAGCGAAATTGTAGCAGGAGGTTTTATCCTTGCACGAAATGATAGCGTGTATCGGTTGCGCGGTTAGTAGAGCAATAAGGCGAGCGTGGCGTTAGACAATGAACTTGAGAGTTGTCTTTGCCACAGTGACGACTTTTGCTAAAAAAGACGAGTTAATTCTCGTCTTTTTTCTCATATTTTTCGATGGTTTTGCGGAGGCTGTCGATTACCTTTTGACGGAGAGATTCGGGGGAGATGACTTCCACTTTGTAGTTGTATTGCAGCACCCAGTAGAGCATTGCTTTTTCGCTTGCTTTGATTGTGGCGGTAAAGTGGGCGTCATCCACTCGATTTACCACGAAATCCGTGCCGAACCAGTCGGATATGGTGTCCATCATATAGTTGCGGCATTTGATGGTGACGGGGATGGGCTTGTCGTTGTACATGTACGGCAAGGCGGTGGAAATCTCCTTGTAATTGATGCCTTTTTCAAAGCCTTTGTTTTGTTTGAGCGGCTTTGCATCCTCGTCCAAAACGGTGATATTGGTGATTTTATCGAGGCGGTAGTAACCCACTTGGTCAAAAACCTCGTCAAACATCATAAGGTAGTAGCGTTGGTTGTGCAGTAGCATTTGATAGGGCGAGCCTTTATGCTCCAAAGAGGGGTGCAACGCCTTGTCTAAGCCCACTTTGTTGTAGAAAAAGTGGATTTTTTTGCCGTTTTCTATTGCCTCGTCAATGACGTCGATGTTGTAGAAAAAGTCCTTGTTGTCCGACTTGCCCCAGTCTTTGACGGAATAGACGTGTTTGACGTGGCTTTTGAAGTTGTGTCCGCCGATTGAAATGAGTTTGTCAATGAGTTGCTTGGAGTGCGTGGAGTTGATGTTACGAGAGGCAAGCACACTATCGATGAGCAAGCGAAGTTCGGCATTTTCGAGCTTGCGAGAGGCGAGATAGGAGCCTTCTTTGGAACTTTCTATGTCAAAACCCATTTCTTTGAGGCATGCGATGTTGCGCCCGACTGCCTTGCGCTCGCACTCTATGCCGTAATCTCTGTCGAGTTTTTCTATGATGTCCTGATGCGTGAGCGGATGCTCGAAATCGCTGTACTCTTCGAGTATCTGATATATGCGAAATATTAGCGTTTTCTTGGATTCGAGTGCCATAAGTGCCTTCCTGAAAATTTTTTCCGAAACAAATTGAGATGTCCCGTTTTTGGTACATATTATATCATATCATATTCTTGCAAGCAAGGGGGAAACCTCAAAAAAATATTGCAAAGGAAAAGAAAATGAAATTCTATATGACACATATCAACGAACAAAGCAGAGTGAGCAATTCGCAAATCGCGACGAAGGACGGAAAAATCGTATTCGTGCGTATCAGCCTTATGCGCAAAGCGTCCTAAAACCAGACTCCTTTTGTGTTGCTGTGCTTGGCGTTTTGCCGAGTGAGTAACGTTTTATATCCCTCTTTATTTATTTTATTCGAAAAGCCCGACAAACCCTGAACGTTGGGCTTTTCGGTTATGTTGCGTTATCAGATTATCAGAATTTTACATTTATTTGCTGCAAATCCGCTTAATTCTATATTGTATTTATTATATATAATGTGGTATATTGTTATATAGCGATTGGGGATGCGGAGTGAAAATGAAGAAAAAACTTTCAATAATCGCGTTATGTCTTGTCGTGATAATGTGTTTCACGACTTTGGTTGCTTGCGACTTGTCGGGAATCGAACTCGACACGCCCGTAGTTACGATAAATAACGAAGGTCTTGCAAGATGGAAAGCCGTGGATTATGCAAAAAGTTACGTTTGCAACGTCAACGGGAAAGAAGTCGAGACGTTATATACGCTCTTGCAACTTAAAGACGGCGAGAGTATATCCGTCAAGGCTATATGCAGCGGCTCGCCCTACAAAAATAGCAAGTGGTCTGAAACAAAGACTTATACCGCATCGTCGGGTGGAAATCAAGGTGGTAGCAAAATTAAACTTGCAACGCCTGTCGTGACTATATCTTCGAGCGGTCTTGCGAGTTGGGACGCGGTGGCGAATGCTGCCGAGTATGAATACACCATAAACGGCACGACGGTTGGAAAAACTACGCATACCAATATTCAACTCGAATCGGGACAAACGATTACGGTCAAGGCTATTGGATCGGGTAATTATACCGATTCCGATCCGTCGGCAATCCAAAAATACGAGAAACCGTGCGAACACGTGGATGCGGATAACGACGGGAAATGTGATGTTTGCGGCGTGGACATGTCGTCCGCAAAGTGCGATCATGTTGACAAAAACAATGACGAGATTTGCGACAATTGCTCTGAAAACGTTATAGTGTCTTTCAACCTCTTTGCAATAAACGATTTGCACGGCATGTATTGCGATACAGATACGCAACCCGGTGTTGACGAATTGACAACATATCTTAAAGATTATCAAGAAAGTTCAAATACTATCGTATTGTCTTCGGGCGATATGTGGCAAGGAAGTACCGAGTCCAACAACACGAAGGGCAAACTTGCGACGGAGTGGCTCAACTATATTGATTGTGCATCTATGACGCTCGGAAACCACGAGTTTGACTGGTCAACGGAAAAAATTAAATCAAATTCGCAACTTGCGAACTTTCCGTTTCTCGCCATTAACGTTTATGATAGGACAACCAACAAGCGTGTCGATTATTGCGACTCGTCGGTTGTTGTTGAATTTGGAGATGCGAAAATCGGTATCATAGGTGCAATCGGCGATTGCTATTCCTCAATATCCGCAAGCATGTGTAGTGACGTTGAGTTTTTGGTTGGCGATAAACTTACAACGCTCGTCAAAGAAGAGGCAAACAAACTTCGTGCGCAAGGCGTTGATTACGTTGTGTATTCTTTGCACGCTGCCAAAAGCGATAAAGAGCCAAACTGGTATGACACATCGCTTTCTAACGGGTATGTCGATATCGTTTTTGAGGGACATACGCACCAATCTTATTCTTATGCCGACAGTTACGGAGTATATCATATTCAAGGTGGCGGATATAATAAGGGCATAAGTTCGGCAACGATCCGCCTCAACTTTGCAAATCAAAAAAGTGAGTATGCGACAGGCGGCACGCCGAAAGTTATTTATAATTCCACTTATTCTGCATATGAAAGCGATCCCATAGTTAATAATCTTGTTGAAAAATACAAGGACGAAATAGGCAATCCCGACGAGGTCGTTGCGACGCTCACGAGTGCTGTTTCGCAAGAGACGATAGAGGATAAAATCGCAGATCTGTATTGCGAAAAAGGTTTTGCGGAGTGGGGTGATAAATACGATATCGTTCTCGGTGGCGGTTTTGTAAGAACGCGCGCGCCGTATTCGCTTAGCAAAGGCGCGGTGACGGTTTCGGATATCCAAACGCTCTTGCCGTTTGAAAATAAAATCGTGCTTTGCTCTCTTAACGGTACGGAAATTAACAATAAATTTATAAATACGAGTAATGAAGATTATCATGTTTCGTACACCACGTACGGCTTGACGGTGAAGGATAACGTCTTGTATAATTCGAAAAAGACGTACTATATCGTTACGGATACGTACACTTCCGATTACCATCATCTCAACGTCGTTGCAACGCTCAGTGATAACGTGTTTGCTTATACGTTGCTTTGCGATTATTTGAGAAACGGCGGTACGTTTTGAAATAATCAATCGTGATAAACATAAAATATAAAAACGGCACTTTATGTGCCGTTTTTGTGTTGTTGAAGGTGTTGTTTTGAGATAAGAGGTGTTGATTTGTGCCGTGCGGTAACGGCGCATGCTCAATGCTTGTCGGCGTAAAGATTGTACAACTTTTCAAACACGGGGATAGAGCGTGCAATCATATCGTGGCTTACGCAATAGGCGATGCGGACGTAGCCTTTTATGCCGAAATCGTCCGAGGGGACGAGCAATAAGCCGAGTTGTTTTGCTTTGTCGGCAAAGCGGTTTGCGTCCTCTTCGAGCGCTTTGACAAACAGATAAAACGCGCCGTCGGGATGTACGCAAGTATAGCCGATTGAGGTGAGTGAGTTATATATCAAGTCGCGGTTGCGCTTGTATGCGGAGATATCGGGGAGGGCATCGACGCATTTTTCGACCACTCGTTGATAAGTCGAGGGGGCGCATACGTAGCCGAGCGCTCTGCCTGCGCCGCATATTGCAAGATAGAGTTGGTTGGAGTTTTGCGCGTCGGGATTGACCGCGATATAGCCTATGCGTTCGCCGGGTAGAGACAGGGATTTGGAATAGCTGTAACATACGATACTGTCCGCATATAAGTTCATGATATACGGGACGGGGGCGTCGTCGTAGGCAAGTTCGCGATAAGGCTCGTCCGAGATGATGAAAATCGGATGTTTGTACTCGTTGCTCTTTTGCTTTAACATCTCGCAAAGCGATTGCAGGGTGCTTTGATTATATATGACTCCGCAAGGGTTGTTGGGTGAGTTGATTATAACCGCTTTGGTATGGGGAGTGATTGCGCGCTCGAGAGCAATTATATCTATTTGGAAATTGTTTTCGTTGCAGGGGACGCATACGACTTTGCCGCCTTGAGCCTCTATAAAGACCTTGTATTCGGGGAAATAGGGGGAGATTATCACAAATTCGTCGTTATCCTCGCAGAGCGCACGCAGGGTTATGCACAGCGACGCTGCCGCTCCGCAGGTCATATATATGTTGTCTGCTTGTACGTTTGTGCCGAATTTGGCGCGGATATGGTTTGCAATCGCCTCTCTCACGTTTTTGTCGCCTTGGGCGGACGTGTAGCCGTGAAGGGCTGTGGAATCGACGTCGTTTGCAAGCGATAAAAGCGCATCTTTTACGCAATCGGGCGCAGGTGCGTTGGGATTGCCGAGCGAAAAATCGAATACGCCGTCCGCGCCCACTTCTTCGGTGCGCTTTTTGCCGTATTCGAACAGCTCTCTGATGGAAGAGCGTTTACTACCCAACTTGTACATATCTTCGTTGAACATAATTCACCTCGTGTATATTGAGCATTATACCACTTGATATGGTGTTTTTCAAGTGATATAATTCGTATAGAGGTGGCATATGAATACGTCTTTTCCAAGTAGCGAGCAAACCCTGGTTGCGCTCAACGATTTGAAGGATGCAATCAAGTCGCACGACAGAATCGTGGTGTTGAGCGGCGCAGGAATTTCCGTGCCGAGCGGTATCCCTGACTTTAGAAGTGCGCACGGGTTGTATTCCACAAAGTACGGCAATTTCAGCGCGGAAGAGATAATTTCGCACGACTTTTTCTTGTCGCACGTGGATGTGTTCTATGAGTTTTATAAGTCCAAAATGTTATATCCGAATGCGAAACCCAACGCTATGCATTCGCTTATCGCACGCCTCGAAAAAGAGGGCAAAATATCGCTTGTCATAACGCAAAATATAGACGGATTGCACCAAGCGGCAGGCAGCAATAGAGTGTGTGAATTGCACGGCTCGGTGCATCGCAACCATTGCGAAAGGTGCGGAAAGTTCTTTGATCTCGACTATATAAGCGCATCGAACGGCACGCCAAAATGCGACGAGTGCGGCGGAATTATAAAGCCCGACGTGGTGCTTTACGGGGAGATGCTGAATAGCAGAGATTTGAATAATGCGGTGCGTGCGCTTAGCGGCGCGGATATGCTTATCGTCATAGGAACGTCGCTCGTGGTGTATCCTGCGGCAGGGCTTTGTGAGTACTTTGACGGTGATACAACGGCAGTTATAAACAAGTCCGCGACATATATGGATTCAAGGGCGGATATCCTTATAAACGACGATTGCGCGCTCGTTGCAGAGTGGTTGGATAAAAACTTGTAATTTACAAAATTAAATGTTTATATATGGTAAAACGGCATATAAAGTGCCGTTTTTTGTGTTTTTAATTATAATTGTTAATGTGCCGACGATATGTGCTTATTGTGCGAGATGCGTCAAATTACGGTTACGCTTTTCGCGAGATTGCGAGGCTTGTCGGGGTTGAGGCTGAGACATAAAGATGCGGTCAAGGCAAGGTTTTGCAAGGGCAATATTGACAGTATGGGGTATAGCAATTCGTCCTTGAGGAAGGGTAGATACGTCGTTTTGTTTGCGCCCACGTCGCCGACGGACGAGAGTGCGATTACGTATGCGCCGCGCGAGCGAAGTTCGCTTATGGTTGCCTCTATGCGATGCTTGTCGCACGAAGAAGTGACTATCGTTACGACGACGCTTTTGTCGTCGATAAGGGCAATCGCGCCGTGCTTGAGTTCGCCTGCCTGATAGGCGTCCGTCATTTTGTAGGTGATTTCCTTAAACTTCAATGCGCCCTCTCTTGCCGTGACGTTGTCGATGCCTTTTCCGACGAAAAACAGGTTGGCTTTTTTGATTTTTTCCTCGTACAGTACGGACGTTTGGCAGTCTTTGACCGCTTTGATAAGTTTTGACATATCGTCTTGCGAAACGTCTTGCAAGGCGCATTCTTTTGCGATGAGATACAGCGCGAGCAGTTGGCAGTTGTAGGATTTGGTTGCCGCAACCGCGACTTCCGCGCCTGCATCGAGCAAAAATGTTATGTCCGCCTCAAAGCATATGCTGCTGCCGTTGACGTTGGTGAGCGCAATGGTCGTTGCGCCTGCTTTTTTGCATTCCGAAAGCGCAATAAGTGTGTCGGCGGTTTCGCCGCTTTGGGTGATAAATATGCAAACGCAGTTTTCGTCTATAAATTTTTCGGTGTCAAATTCGCTTGCCACAATCGTTTCGCAGGGGATGTTAAGCAGTTTTTCAAATGCGTATTTGCCGTACAAGCCTGCGTGGTATACTGTTCCGCACCCGCAAAAGTAGATTTTGCGTGCGTTTGAGATTTTGCGGATGGTTTTTGCATCGATGGTGCGAGATATCTCTTTGTAGGTGCGTAGCATTGCATCGGGGATTTCGTCGATTTCCGAGCGCATATGGCAAGAACATTCTTTGGGTGCGACACGCTTGATGCGCATCGTTTGTTTGGATATGGTTTTGCCGTCTTTGAAAAAACGGACTCCTTGCGGTGTGATTTTGGCGCATTCGCCGTCTTGCAAAAGTACGGTTTTGCGTGTGTGCTTGGATATCGCCAAAGTGTCGCTTGCCACGAAGTTTTCGTTATCGCCTATGCCGACCGCTAGCGACGCGCCGAAACGGCGAGCGTAAATCGCGTCGTCGCCTGCTTTGATTGCAAGAAAAGTGGTCGCGCCTTGGAGAAATCTGCCCACTTTTTCTATTGCGGATTGCATATCCGAGGTGTCCTCAATGGCGAGAAGATGCGCAATTATTTCGCTGTCCGTGGAAGAGAGGAATGTTATGCCTCTTGCGAGCAGGTCTTTTTTTAGGTCGTCGCAATTGGTGATTACGCCGTTGTGGACGACGGCGATTTGTTTGTCAAAGGATAGGTGCGGATGCGCGTTCTGCGCATTGGGCGCTCCGTGCGTCGCCCAACGCGTGTGACCGACGGCAACGTGCGCCGTTAGGTCGGGAAGTATCCGCTCCAATTCCTCGACGCGACCTGCCGTTTTGTATAGGTGAATAGTGTTGTCGGCGAGCGCAATCCCGGCGCTGTCGTAGCCGCGATATTCCAGCGTTTTCAAGCCGTCGATAACTATGTTTTTGGCATTTTGATATCCTGTATAACCTACTATTCCGCACATATTTCAATATATGTGGGCATAATGCGTGGGTGTGAAGATTTGCGAGGATACTTTTCAAAAAGAGTTGAAAAATGGGCCTTTTCAATGTGGACAAATCCAAGTATATGTTGTAGAATATCTATTAGTTAATATTCGGAGGCATAAATATGTCAAACGCAACAATAATCGCAGTCGCAGGCAAAGGCGGCGTGGGCAAGACTTCGCTCGCAGCAACAATCGTGCGTACGCTCGTGGATAATTATCCAGATAAGCGCATCCTCGCAATAGACGCAGACCCGGCAGTCGGACTTTCCACGGCACTCGGCGTGGACGTCAAAATGACAATCGACGATATAAGAAAAAGCATTATTGAAAACGTGGAGGACGGCAACAATCGCGGCGCAATCGAATTGCTCAACGAGGCGCGTTTCCGCATATTCGACGCTATGGTGGAAAAGGACGGATACGCTTTTATCGCAGTCGGTCGTCCGGAGAGCGCAGGGTGCTATTGCAAGATCAACGCATACCTAAAAGACGTCATCAGCCTTTTGTCCGAAGAGTTCGATTACGTGGTGATTGATGGCGAGGCAGGTATAGAGCAAATCAACCGTAGAGTTATGGAAAAAGTCACGCATCTTATCCTCGTTACGGACCAATCCAAGAAGGGTAGAGACGTGTGCAAGACCATAAAGAAAGTTGCGGACGAACTTGTGATGTATAAGCATATCGGCATTATCGTCAACAGAGTTACGGATGAGGAAATCGTCAAGAATCTCGACTATGACGGAGTGCAATTACTTGCAACGATTGGAGACGATAAGAACCTTGCGACGTTTGACCTCAAAGGCGAAAACGTGTTTGATTTGCCAAAGGATTCAAAAGTGGTTGAAGGTGTGCAAACGGCACTTAAAGCACTCGAAGTTATCAAATAAACTTCGTTTTGTTGCAATAACGCAACATTTTGACAAGTAGGCGGTATAAGAAATTGATAGGCATTTTCGACAAAGAAATTAAGGCTTTATCCCACGTTTTCGAGGGGGCGAAAGTCACAAAATACGGCTATGACGAGAGCAAGGTTTTGCCGACGAGCGAGCATAGCGAACTCGTGCTGCTCAAAGACTGCGCCTTTGAACTCGGCGGTAGCGACAAACCGTGTGCGTGCGCTACGGTGATTACGGACGATATTCCGCTCGTCAATCAAACGGTGGTCGTGGGCAAGGAACTCAAGGATATAAAAGGGGATTGCTCGTACGCAAAAATCGTCATACTCGGGCTTAATTATACGCCCGAAGAGGAGCAGGGAATTTTCGATTTGACCAAGTCACTCGAATATGCCAAATATAAGGAAAACGTGCAAGGATTTATGATGCGCGCGTCTGCGATTTCGCATAGGGAGCAGGTGAGGGTGAGCAAAAGCGCAATCAAAAACGGGTTGACTTTTGAAAAACTCGGCGATACCACTATTGCGAATTACCTTGCAAAAGACGTCGTGAAAAACGTCACCGTCATTTTCGTTGCGGACGAGGACAGACTCTTTGAAGATATAACCGCATTTGCCGCGCGCACTTCGGATATTTTGGACGCATTCAACCATATTCTCGACAACGTGCTTGTGGATTGCGCGCATTGCAATCTCAAACAGATTTGCGACGAGGTTGAGGGTATGCGAGAGATGCATATCAAAATGGCAAAATAGGCGTTTTGGTGCGCCGTTTAAGTTTTCGCGCCCAAACGAGCCAAAATTATTGACAACGCGCTGTCGCTGTGATATTATAAGCAGGCTAAATATTGAAATTTCGGCAGATACGGAGAAGTACCCAAGAGGCCGAAGGGGCTCCCCTGCTAAGGGAGTAGTACGAGAGAATCGTAGCCAGGGTTCAAATCCCTGCTTCTCCGCCAAGAAGAGTCGCGTTTGAACACGCGGCTCTTTTACTTTTGTCTGAAAGGAGTTGCAGGTATCGTTTTTCAAACAAAGCAGTATGAAATAAAGCGTTCCAACCATTATCTTACGCAAAAAAGAGATGCACACGGCAACTTCATAAAATAACTGAATAAACACAATTAAAGGCGATAGAACGTTGATTCTACCGCCTTTTTCTATGTCTTCGAGTTTGTCCGATTTATCGCCTTTCGGGTTTACGTTGTAGCACAGTGAAAAGCAGAAGTCAACGGCAAAAAATTGTCGCCGAAAACTTTAAGGTATCAAAAATAGATTTTATATTGAGTTTGGCTCATCATTGAGGTTGTGTGGCAAATTGACGCATAACCTCTTTTTACATTTGCGCAACAATTTTTGTGCTTTTTCGTTGACTTTCGTGCAACCGACAGTAAAATCAAAAACTCCTATCTTTTCCCGGTGCTACTCCGTCTTTGCCGAAAGGCTAATAAAAAACGGAGGTATATCCCAAATGAAAAAAATAATCTATTTAATAAGAAAAGTAAAAAACTATGATGACAAGTTATAGCACTTTTTGCTAAAATATGTTATTATATCGTTGTATTTTGAAATATCGCCGAAAAGGAGTGCCGTTATGAAAATTTCAACAAAGGGACGTTATGCTCTCAAAATGCTTTTGGATTTGGCAGAACATCAAAATTGCGGATTCGTTGCGCTGAAAGACATTGCCGACCGACAAGGTATCTCAAAAAAATATTTGGAGCAGATCATCCCTCTCTTAAATCAATCGGGCATTCTGAAAACAATCAGAGGTTCGCAAGGCGGCTATCGTTTGGCACAAGCACCCGATAAATATACCGTAGGAGATATTTTGCGTTTAACGGAAGGCTCATTATCTCCTGTTTCTTGCGTTGAAGAACCGGCTGAATGCGACAGCGGCGAAGATTTAGCATTGCTTTGGGTGTGGCAAGGTCTTTATAAAACGATCAACGAATATCTTGACAGTATAACCTTGCAGAATATTGTGGAACTTCACAGGGAGCAATCGGCAAACAACTACGTCATCTGACAAATAATAAAAACAGGCAGTCTGCGGTTTTACTTTAACCGCAGACTGCCTTTCTTCAAACCGTTTTTTTATGACGATTTTGCATGTTTTCGCAATTGCGAAATTTTTCCGCAATACGCAAAAAATCTGCTCGATATTATGCTATCGTTTTACAATTCACTCCGAAAACATCGGCGTCGATAAGTACCTGTCGCCCGTGTCGGGAAGAATTGCGACAATGATTTTTCCTTTATTCTCAGGACGTTTTGCAAGTTCCGCAGCAGCAAATACGGCAGCTCCCGATGAAATTCCGACAAGTAAGCCGTCTCTTCTTGCCAGCGCGCGCCCGGTTTCGAAAGCGTCATCGTTTTCCACCGTTATAATTTCGTCATAAATTTTCGTGTCCAGCGTTTCAGGAACGAAACCCGCACCTATGCCCTGAATTTTGTGAGGACCGGGAGTTCCCTTTGACAAAACCGGGGATCCGGCAGGCTCGACGGCAACAACTTTCACGTTAGGATTTTTGCTTTTTAAGTATTCGCCGACGCCGGACAAAGTGCCGCCTGTTCCGACACCCGCAACGAATATATCCACCTTCCCGTCGGTATCTTCCCATATTTCGGGACCGGTCGTGCGAAAATGCGCTCTCGGATTTGCCATATTGGTAAATTGACTTGGGATAAAGCTATTCGGAATTTCGGCGGCGAGTTCGTTTGCTTTTGCAATTGCTCCCTTCATTCCCTTCGCGCCATCGGTCAAAACGATTTTCGCGCCGTATGCTTTTAGCAGATTCCGACGTTCTATACTCATGGTTTCCGGCATTGTAAGAATAATCTTATATCCCCTCGACGCCGCAACCGCAGCAAGTCCGATACCTGTGTTTCCGCTCGTCGGTTCGATAATAACCGAGTCCTGTTTCAAAACGCCCTTTTGTTCCGCATCGTCGAGCATCGCCTTTGCTATTCTGTCCTTTACGCTTCCCGCAGGATTAAAATATTCGAGCTTGCCGTACAAAGTCGCGCCAAGATTGTGATCTTTGATGTAATTTGTGAGTTTGAGCAGTGGTGTGTCGCTTATAAGATCGGTAATTTTGTCATAAACTTTCATTTTCTTCTTCTCCTTATATAAATATCATTTCCGACGACTTCAAAGCAAAGCCCCGCAATGTCATCGCCAAAAATCTTATAAAACCGATTTTAGGTTTCTATATATTTGCCGACTAAACCTATCAGTTTTATAGGTTATAATATGGCATCCATATTTATGTTTGTCAAGCGATTTTTATAAATTGCTTAAATTTTCAAAATGTTTTTTCATTTACGGATATGCTCCGAGTTTTATTTGCAACACCTGACAGCCGCCATTCGAACTTACCGATTCCGTTATCTTTCGGATTATTCTTTTCTAACGAATATTTCGGTATAAAAGTCGATTTGGACGGCAAAAAGAAGACTGAAGTGCACCCCAAAAGTTGGACAGGAATGTAAAACTTTTGGAGGTGCATTTTTTATGGCAAAGAAAGGTCAAAAATTCACAAAATACTCGCCGGAATTCAAATTATCCGTTATACTGGATATGCGCAAGAATAATCTTGGTCTTTTGCTTGAAATTCATCGATGTTTTTGATATAATTTCAATATGGATTGGTTTAATTACTACGGACTTGCCATAATGGCGGTTATTATGATACCTAATATAATTTATGCAGTAAAGCATAAAAATCAAGTGGCCGTTTACGATAACAGGGTGGCTATTGTTTTTGAGCAAATCGGCAGATATGGCTGTTTTGTCTTTATGATATTCAATATTCTGTACACATATATCGGCTTTTGGTTTTCTTTCGGGAAAATATTTTACATAACCGTCAATACAGTTTTACTTTTAGGGTATTGTATATCTTGGATTGTGCTGTGGAATAAAAACGGTATCGTAAAAGCTTTGTTGCTTTCTATAATACCGTCATTAGTTTTTATTATATCAAGCATACTTATTGCAAGTATTCCTTTATTTGTGTTTGCCGTTATTTTTACCGTAACGCATATTCTTATTTCTATAAAGAGCGCAAAGGCGGAAAATACGGACGAGCCGAATATAAAAAAGAAAACGATTATTTCGGTTATAGCGTTATTATTGAGTGTGGCTTTGATTTTTGTTGGCACATTTGGCGGACTGCTTGTTTATCAACAAATCATTTTCAGCAAACTTAAAAATATGTCGTCGTTGGATATGATCGAATATTGTTGTTCAAATAAAAACACTAAAATAAGCGTTGCACTCATTGAAAACGGTGAAATTACATATCATATTTATGGTAAAAACGGCGAAGAAACAAACATATACGATTATGAAATCGGTTCGATTAGTAAAACTTTTGTCGGTGCATTGTGTGCAAAAGCCATAAATGAAAATAGACTAAATTTGACAGACAGTATTGCGAAGTATCTTGATTTGAGAAATGATAAATATTACCCGACAATAGAG
>DBJV01000117.1:0-6808 GCA_002297185.1 Christensenella sp. UBA767 | reverse complement strand
CAAACGATTTTTACGGAATAGGCAAAGATAAAATTCTTCACAGAGTGCAACACGTTGTGCTTAAAAATAAAGATTATCCGTTTGTATATTCTAATTTCGGCATATCGGTTTTGGGACTTGTTTTGGAGAGCATTTATAGCGACAGTTTTACAAACATTATGAATGACTTTATCCGTAATGACTTGCACTTGCAAAATACGCAGGTAGCAAAACAAAGCGGTAATCTCGATAAGTATTGGAAGTGGAAACAAAACGATGGTTATATTCCGGCAGATTCAATTATTTCAAATATTGAAAGTATGGCGATTTATTTGCAATTATATATGAATAATACCATCTCATATTTGCCGATGACTTATTCCAAAATAAAAGATATAAATGCTAACAAAGCAGTCTACAAAGCAATGAATATTCGTATGGACAGCGTAGGTATGACTTGGATGTTGGACAATAAAAACGATATTATTTGGCATAATGGCGCAACTACCGATTTCAACAGTTATATAGGGTTTAGTCAAGATAAAAAGCGTGGGGTTGTAATTTTAAGCAATTTGAACGCAAACGATAAAATTTCAATGACGGTAATCGGGGCAAAACTTTTGACGGAACAGTTTGATTTATAAAATTCGATTTACGTTACTAACGCTCCGCCAGCAAATCAAGCACTCTGAAAAGAGTGCTTTTTTGTTGCCGTTTTGAGGAATTGTAATTGTTGAAATTAGAATTGACATATGTTATAATGTTAAAAAAGTATAATGACTGTCATATGAGAGTACGGATTAACAAAACATCGGTAAAACTTGATAAAATTGCGTCAATTTTATTGACTGTTATTATAATCATTGCTTTAGCAATGGTTTTGGTGTGCTGCTCAAATTCTTATACGCCGAAATATAACGTTGACGATTGCGATATAAAGATAAAAGACAAAAACACGTCGGATATGATTTGTCTTAACAAAAAATACGACAAAGAGGGCGTGGATATCTATTTCGGCGGCGATATAACCGATGCGAAGGCAAGAGATTACTTGATTGAAAATACCGTTAAGGCATATTCGTTGCTGAAAGACAACGATTTGATAAAAGAAAGTTTTGTCGTTGTCGTTAGCAATAATTTTGTTGTGAATTGGTGGACGGACGGCGCGATGGGATTGTGCGTGTCTTTGCCGATTGATATTTCGGTTGAAGAGATAATCGGGTGGTGTTTGTATTCTCAAAACGGTGAGAGTGATTTGCCGTTCGGAGTTTATGCGGGAATTGCGGCAAAAATTTGCAATTCGGAACTCGGCGATAACTTTGATTGGGAAAACTCGGATACAGATGCGTTTTATACGGACTTGCAGTTTCCGCTTTATGAAACGAACAACCTTGCGGAAAGCGACCGCAAACTTGCTTTCGGTTTTGCGAAACGCATTATAGAAGATTTGATGACAGAGGGGAAGTCATACGTCGATATAATGGCGATGAATAAAGCGGACTTGAGCGAGGCTTTGTCAGCGAAATACGGCGTTAGATTGCCTGAATACACCGTTGAATCGTATTCGGCAAAATACGAATACAGGATAAAACAGGGGTGCTTTACATATTACATCAACAAAGAATACAAAGATATTATCTTGCCGTTCGAGGTGTTTTCGACGTCATACGATAAAATACGCGACTGGCTGAAAGATAACGAAAAGACCACCGCGGAAAGCAACGCCGTGTTTAAGGTCGCCAACATGTACGAGATAAAGGTGTATTTGGAGGACGGATTGAAATCTAACGGCATTACGGGATATGCGCACGACGATTTTATTGATTTGTATTCCGTCGGTTCATTTTCTCATGAGTATATTCACCATATCCTTTATTATCTCGGCAAAAGCGGAATTGCGAGAGAGGTAATTCCCGAAATGCATGCAAATACTTCAAAATATGCAAGAGCGATGTGGTATTATCTGTTCACGGGACAGGCAAAAAGTTTCCCGTATAATCAAGAGGTCGGCGAAAAAGATACTTATTTGACAACGCTGGAATTATACAAAAAGCATAGTGAGAACGATGTTGCGATAAACAATTTCGATTTTTGGCTATTTGCAAATTGTTTCTCGGCAATTTATACAAAGACAGGCACACCGTTTATCAACAGAGTGCAACCCGACAGTCTTGCGTACTATATCGCAAAAGTTTACGGCGCAAATTACGTTTGGGAATTGAATATGAATTCCTAAATCGTAATTGACGGAAAACCCTATCAAGACGTCGTTGCTGAGTGGGCAGAGTATATAAAATCTTATAACATATAAGGTGTGTGTGAAAAGTCGGAAAAATGATACGACCTCGGCGATATGCCGAGGTCGTGGTTTTTATTTTATAGATTTCGTTATTGCTTTGCGCCGCAGTGCTTGCAGTAGGCGGAGTCTTTGGAAATTTTTTGTCCGCAGTTGTGGCAGTACATCGTTTCACCGTCGGGGTCGGCGGCGGATTGAGAGGCGTTGTCGGTGGCGGCGGATTGGGTATTGTTTGCGTCGGTGATGGTGCGCATTACGGTTTGGATATTGTCCTTGTTGGCATCGATCATAACGCCGCCGATTTTGGGTGCGAGTTTGGTCATAAGAGGCATGACGAAGGAGAAGAAGGTCAAAAACACCGTTGCCATTGCGCAAATTGCGCCGACGATTGTGAGTGCAATTGCCGCGCCGTGGGGAAGAAGTGCCGCATCTTCGTTTTCAAGGAAGGGATCTGCCGTCACGAGAGAGTTGATGCCGAGCGCAAGGAAAACGATGGCGAGTACGATTGTAAAGCACCATATTATGCGCGCGGTTTTGATGATTTTATCCAAGTCTTTTTTGTTGTCTATTGCTTTCATGATTCACCTCATACGAGTTGGTGATTTGATGATATCACGTTTTGGGCTGTATTTCAATATCTTTGAAGTTATTATGAATGGAAATTGAAAGATTAAACCGCTTGTCGCAAATGAAAAACCTCGCAGAAAGGATGCGAGGTTTTTGTGCTTTTTGTGTTTTTTGAAAACGCTTTGCGATAAATCAGTCGTTTGCCGTGCCTGCGACGGGAACGTCGAAGAATTTGACGGCGTAGGGGCCTTCGTAGTATGCAGAGACGTATCTGTCCGTCGAGAAGAGCATGTTTTGTTGTGCCTCAATAAGATTGCCGTTGATAGAGCCGCCCGTGACGGGGATGATTTTGCCGTCTTGGATGAGGTAGGCAAGGCGGATTTCGCCGCCGAAGTGTCCCGTGAAGGTATCCATTTGGAAATCGGAGAAAGCAACCGTCCAGAGGCAGGGCTTTTTCTTCATATCCTCGAAAGAGATGCTGCCTTTATTGTCGCATTTGATTTTTTCGTAGATGCCCGTAGGCTCGATGCCGAGGTAACGGCAGAATTGAGTGCCGCCGTGGATTGCGCAAAGTTTTCCGCCTTCGATTACGTCGAGGTCTTGCATTTTTATGCCCTCGCCGCTGAAGGGGCGTGTGGCTATCATAGTCATATCGAGGACGTCGCCTTTGATTTCGCCTTGCACGCCGTCGCCTTTCTTCCAAGAAGAATAGCCGGGATAAATCATTCCCGCCGCCGATTTTTCGATGTAATAAGAGAGGAGAACGCTGAGGTTCTTTCCGCTCAAAATCACGTCGTAATTGCCGCTCTTGAGAGTTTTTTGCGCGCAGGCTCTGTCATAGACGAAAGCAAGGTATTCCGATACGCCTTGTTTGAGTGCGTCGGTGTTTACGTCGTCGTATTCGAATTGGTTGATAAGTTCGACGTCGTCGGGAGTCTTGCATTGCACTACGTAGTCGCCTTTGCAGCTTGCGTCGGTGAAGGATGCGTCCGTACCCTCGGAAGTGAGGATGCGGCAATAGTGCCTGTGACAAAATACTTCCGTGGAATTGATGTATGCGTGTTCGCTGGTGTCTGCAGAGAAGATTGCCGCCGCCATTTTACCTGCGCTCTCGGCGAGCGGAGCGGTGGCAAGTTCGTTGTGTTTTTCGATGGTGTCGGAAACGACCTTATCCGCAGGGGCGTAATAGGGGTTCATAGCAAATTGCGCTGCGAAATAGGCGTCCTCGATTTCCTTCTTTATATCGTCGTAAGACATGGACGGATTGATGTGCGCGCAGGTGTCGCCGACGTACTTTTTGCCGTCTTTTTCGCTTTCTCTATACACGGTGACGGTGCATTTGTGAGTGTCTTTTATACGTCTTGTGTCAAGATTGTGTTTGACGAAAAACAACTCCGCAGATTCTTCCTTGACTTCGTTTATTCTCCAACGCTGAATATTGAGTTCCGCTAATGCTTTTTTGATTTTTTCTATCATAATATCACCTCTCAACCAAGTCTGATGCGAGCCTTCATGTACGGACCGCCGTCGGATACTTTTACCCATTCCTTGTAGCCTTTCCCGCAGAATCCGCCGCCGCACGTGACGAGAAAAGAACTCATCATGCTAACGGATTTGAGAAGGTCGGGAACGTAGCCGGTAAGCACGATGGGCGAGAAAATTTTGCCCGTGAGTTTGCCGTCTTTGATTTCTCTTGCTTTGGTAACCATGCATTGAATGCCCCAGTTTTTGGGGTCTTCCATGCCGCTCGAGGGGGATTCGAGCAAGAAACCGTATTTGACGGACGCAATCATATCTTCGGGCGTTACGCCGTCCTTTGCGCCTTCGAAATAGGTGTTGGTCATACGAGTATAGACTTTGCGCTCGTAGCTCTCGCGTCTGCCGTTGCCCGTGGGCTTTACTCCAAGACGGCTTGCGGAGAGTGCGTCGCACATGCCGCTTTTCAAAATGCCGTTTGAGATAACGACCGTGTCGCCCGTGAAGGTGCCTTCATCGTCAAACCAGCAAGTTGCAGTGTCGTCAACCGCGTTGCCGTCGTGCATGGTAACGAGGTCGCTTGCCACGCGTTCGTTGATAAAGTTTGCCGCAAGCGCTCTGTCTTTGACGAACATATCCATTTCCACGCCGTGTCCGAACGCCTCGTGTACTATCATGCCGGTCGTGTCGGGATCGCAAATGCAGTCGTATTCGCCCGGGATCATCGGCTCGCTCTTCAAAAGTTCAACGGCCTCGTTTGCTACGGTCAAGGCGTAGTCGTCCATTTCGTCGAGAAGTTCCATGCCGCCGAGGACGGAAAAGCCTTTGTAGGCGTCCAAAACCTCTTCGCCGCGTTGGGACATAGCCATAATTGCGCCGTTGGTGTACATTACGGTTTGGTCAAGGTCGCGATTTTTGGAAATGAACAATTTTCTATATGCTCTATACGAAATCATTGCGATTGCGTCAAGCACGCCTTCGACTGTCATCGACTTGTTGCGGATTTGCTCCAACCTTGCAAGTATCGCCTCGTCGCCGAGTTCTCGGGGATTGATTTTGAATCCGCCGACCTTTTGGAACGTCGCAGGTTCGTCGCTCGGAATCGGGGTGGGGAGCGGCGTTATTCCGCTCGGGATGTTCTTTGCCTCTTGCGCAATGCGTTCACCCATCGTTTTGACGATTTCGGGAATTCTGTCCTCAGAAAACTCGTTGAAGGAATACTCCGCACAACCCGTTTGGTCGAATACGCGCACTACGTAACCTGCGCCGCCGCCCAAACCGCCGTTGTTTATTCTTTTGCCCGTGCGACTTATTCTCCAGCCGCGATTATCGTCCTCAACCGCAAGCACCGACGCATAGGCGTACGTCTTGTCAAGCTCGGCGATAAGTTTTTTGAGCGCAGGCTTGATTTGTTCAAGTTTTTCAAACATAATCGGTTCTCCTTATTATAGATTGAGAAAGATCCGCCTCGGCGGCTCGCGCGGCTGCCGATTGAGACCTTTCTATACAAATTTTTCGTATATTATCGTATATAAATACATTATTAGTCCAAAGGCGAGATTTGTCAAGTTAAGCGAGTCGGGTATTTTGGAACGAAACGGCGTTTTGTGGTTAATTTGCGAAATCCTTATATAATAAAATATCCGCTCCTGTAAGTGCGACAGGTGCGGATGGTTATTGTGTGGTGGGAGTGAAAATGGCATAAAAGAATATGTCTATTATGTCATGTTTTTTAGATTAAAGAGGTTGCTCACATAATTTGTGCGCAACCAAAATGTATAGCATTTTGCTTAGCTACTCCGAGTTTTACATTGCCTTTCGGCATGGCGTTTTAGCACAGAGAAAAGCCTATATCAACGGCAAAATTATTGCTTGTTGATATGGGCTTTTTTATTGTTAGCGCAATAATTTACGCTGTTCGTTGACATAGGCATCTTGCAATTTGAAGTGATATGTTTCTTAGTTTTCTCGGTGCTGCGCCGTCTTGTTGCCGAAAGGCAAATAAAACTCGGAGCGTATTGAAAATGAAAAAACATATCAAAGATTATGATGTTTTCAAAAAAACAATCTCAGAAAATAACGTTCTCGCAATGGCAGAACAGTTGGCTATGTATGAAACACGATTCCTTATCGGCTATATGGGTAGCAGAATGCAAAAGATATATGCAGACCTATGCGTTGATATAAAGCGTAAAAACGATATTAACCACACTTACAGCGACAGTTATGATTTAGTCCAAGAATGTGCTTTATTCCTTTGTAATCATTATGGGAAGCGATTAAACGACGTTTTGACACACGATAAAAAGGGTAAAGTAATAACTGTCAAGATTGCGTGCGTTAGAGCGATGTCAAAACTTATAACACGAAAAACAAGCGATGATTTCCGGTCTGTGAGCCTTGAAGCCTTAATGTCCGTCAGCGAGCCGTCTTGCGAGATTGAAGAAGATGTTGTCAAAGACTATACCGTCTATGATTCAATCGTTGAGA
>DBJV01000043.1:4301-7738 GCA_002297185.1 Christensenella sp. UBA767 | reverse complement strand
CTCCGCCAACGAAATGCAATCCTGCGAAACCCGTAGGGTTGCCTTTTCATATACAAACGCCTGCGCTTGCGCATAGGTGTTTGTATATGAAAAGGCAAAAATGCGCAGCATTGCAGGATTGCATTTTGACGGCTGGAGACCTGCGGAGCACAGAGATGTTCGTTGCATCGCAATGACTTACATCTTCTTCTCCCGTGCTTGCACGAGTTTGCGCACATATGAAAAATACAAAGATGCGTAGCATCACAGGATTGCGTTTCGACGGCAGGAGACCTGCGGAGCATGGAGATGTTCATTGCAAGCAATGACTTACATCTTCTTCTCCCGTGCTTGCACGAGTTTGCGTACATATGAAAAATCAAATATGCGTAGCATTGCAGGATTGCATTTCGATGGCAGGAGACCTGCGGAGCATAGAGATGTTCGTTGCATTGCAATGACTTACATCTTCTTCTCCAAACTAATTTGTTTTCAAAATAGCGCGAACTTCCATTCTATCCCAAAAATTTCAAAAGAAAATGTGGCGGCATATATTGTATTGAAATGCTTTATATGTTATTATATTTGTGTATGGATTGACCGTACAAAACAAAGAGGAATTTTGAGAATGGGAAAAACCGCATTTAAAACTTTTGCAACTTTCACGGTGTTGTTGCTGATTGTGGCAACGGCGTTCACTTTGATTTTCGGACTGTGCGACGCACATATCTTCGCTCCGCTCGATATTGCATCCGCTGCAAGCACAGAGGCATCCGCATCGGCTGATTATTACGCATCCGTCGAGAATCTAACTACCGACGGCAAATCGTTTAGAAGTTCACTTGCGCAATTGCTCATAGACACACATAAAACTTACACATCATACGACGGATTGGCATCTGTTTTTCCCAAGTCCGACGCAGATCCGAACAAAAGCGGCAATATTCTTTGGTTCTATACAGGCACCTCGGTTGCGTACAGCGGCGGAGGTTTTGGAGGCAATACGAACCGTGAACACGTATGGCCTAAAGATGCGGGTAATGCTTTCTCGGCAACGACCGGTCCCGGATCCGACGCACACCATTTGAGACCTGCAAATCAACAACTAAATTCGACAAGAAATAATTTGTCATTTGCAGAAATAGATGAAAAAGCCGGAACAATTGCAAAGGAAAACGGCAAGACCAATTATGACAACCTATGTTATTACGACGGCAGTTTCTTCTACCCCGGCAAAGGATACAGAGGTGCAACTGCTCGTATTTTGATGTATATGCAAACTCGTTGGGGTACGCAGTATAGCCTTCAATTTGTTCTCGGAGCAGGACATAGCAAAACTATCGGTGATATCGCTACGCTTATGAAATGGCACCTCGAAGAACCGGTGTCAGATCTTGAGCGTGCAAGAAACGAATACGTTTATTCAATTCAAGGCAACCGCAATCCGTTTATCGACCACCCTGAATATGCGGAAAGAATTTACTGCCATGACGGCAATAGTTATAATGAAGCTTTGCAAGCAGTAGTTGCAGGAACAAACAATGAACCTATTTCAGGACTTGCCTTCGAGAATAAATCGATATCAATTGCCGTTGGTGAAACAAAAACGTTGTCGCCTATCTATACTCCGTCAAATGCAAAACGTGACGTAAATTGGGAATCAAGCGATACGTCGGTTGCAACGGTTGACTCATACGGCAAAATTACAGCAAAGAAAAACGGAACCACGACTATTACTGTTTCGGCTAAGGAAACGCCCTCGATTAAGGCTACAATCTCCGTTACTGTTAAGAGTGTAAGCAGCATTTCCGTAAGCGGTCAACCTGCAAAAACGACTTACAATGACGGCGAAGTGTTTGCTCCTGCCGGTGTTACCGTATACGCGCACTTCACTGACGGTTCAACAAGCGCAATTGACAACAGCTCTTGTCAATGGGTTGACGCAGTTACAGGTCAAACCGCCCTCTCTGCTGGCACGACGAGCGTTATCTGCAAATTCACGTCCAACGGACAAACGTTTGAGGACGTTGTAAACGGAATTACCGTAAAAAAGATTACAGGTGGCGGAAAGGCAACTATTACGCTTGATAAAACATCAGCAGGCGTTAAATACGGTTGGTATGGATGGTCCGCCGACGGACTTAGCGGACAAGCATTCATGTATAAAGGTAAGGCTATTCAATTTAATTCTAAAAAAGGAAAATGTTATATTTTTAACACTACCCCTGTCCCGAGTTCGATTGTTTCAATAACAATCAAAGTGACATCAGATTCGAAATCGCCTAACTTTGAAATATTAACGTCAACTGAACCATACACGCAAGGCTCTACCTTCCCAACTGCAGGAACAAAGCGCGGAACTATAACCGCTGATACAACGGGTGTAACGCTTGCGCTAAACACAACGGACAAGTATTTCACAATAAACTATACGGGGACGGGCGCGTGCTATATCGAGAGTATCGAAATTCTTTACGGAGAGCAAGAGGCGGAATGCGTGCATGAATGGAGTGCTTGGACAAGGACAAAAGAACCGACACTCACTCAAAAAGGTACGGAAGAGCGCACTTGTAGCAAGTGCAATGCAAAAGAATCGCGCGATGTTCCTAAAATCGAATGCAACCACGAATGGTCAAACTGGACGGTGACGAAACCCGCAACTATGACAGAAAAAGGTAGCGAGGAACGCGTATGTTCCAAGTGCAATACGAAGGAGACACGTGATATTCCTATGATTGAGTGCACGGAGCACGAATACGGTGAGTGGTCTATCGAAAAAGCTCCGACCGAAAGCGAAGACGGACTTGAAAAGCGCACTTGCACAAAATGCGGTCACGTAGAAGAACATACGATTGAACATACACCGTTTACAGCAGACGATTTTGAGAACGCCGTAAAAGCAATTGAGGACGCAACGACGCCCGAAGCAAAGCAAGAGGCAATATCACTTGCAGAAACCATTTACGGCACGCTGTACTCAACCGTAAAACAAGGCTCTGACGTACAGTCTGCTCTCTATAGACTCAACGCTCAAAAATCTGCGCTCAATACCCCGTCAAATGAAATTTCGACGACTTTGCAAGGCGGAGCAATTGCTGGTATCGTTGTCGGTAGCGTTGCTTTCGTGTGCATAATAGTAATTATTGCAATAGTGCTTGTAAAGAAAAACAAAGTTACAGCCAAATAATCACAACGCATAAAAAATATGGCTACGCAATTTGCGTAGCCATATTTTTTTATTACGAGATAAATCATTAATTAAATTAAAAATTCGAACTTCACTTCTTGTTTGAAATCAAACTATAACACATCTTGAAGATGTCGGTATTGTCGATATTGGTGGACAATGATGGATTTTTGACTTTCTTATACTTTGCTCTGACGTAGTACGATACATCCGCTTTGGTATGGTTTTTAACTGTGAAAAGCGAGTCGTTAATTTGGTCCTTGGATTCACC
>DBJV01000043.1:0-4293 GCA_002297185.1 Christensenella sp. UBA767 | reverse complement strand
AAACCGCCACATTCGTGGTCAGCAGTAACAATCATCGAATAGTTGTCTTTGTCGTTCATTTTGGAACTGACTGCCTCAATTGCGTTGTCGAATTCATCGAGATAAGCAAGCATTCCACTCATGTCGTTGACCGTACTCGTTTTATCTATGTGAGCCCCCTCGACCATAAGAAAATAACCATTCGGATATTTTGTTTCAAGAAAGTCAACCGCAAACTCGGCGAGTTGTTTAAGCGTTGGCGTTTCGTTGGTTGAAGTATAATTTGCTATCTCGGAAAACGCACCGATTACTTTGCTACTTTCAAGAGACAATTGATCGTATTTGTCACAGAAAGCGTAACCTTTCTCTTCAAATTGAGTGCGATACATATCATAATTGACGTCGTCTCCATCCCATGTCGTAAGACCTGCACCTAAAAACAAATCGATATTGGACTCGAGTTGAGACTCGATTATAGTTTTTTTGTCACTTCTCTTTTTTGCGTGGGCGGAAAACCCGGCGGGAGTAGCGCCCGAAAGTGTATCGGTAGTCACGATGCCTACACCTTTGCCGAGACTCTTTGCATATTCGGATATACTCTGATAGTTCTTGGAATCTTTCAACGCAATACAACCTCTTTCATACTTTTCACCTGTTGACATCGCACTTGCAGCTGCCGCACTGTCCGTCGGTTGAAATTTTTGCAAGCAAGACGTATTCACGAGGCCGACGTTGTCAAAGCCGTCAAACATTTTCCTATCGAAGTACGCTTCACCGGTTTTTACATGATCGACACCCATACCGTCGCCAATAAACAAGATTACACGGTCACTTTCACCTTTTAATTCTGCAAAAGCAGAAGTATCTTTGTCGCACGCAACGAGCAAAAACATCGATACGACGAGTATCGCTATCAATGATAATGTCAGTATTCTAATGCTGTTTTTTTTCATAGTTCCCTCTATCTTTTGGTTATTGCGCATCTAAAGGATGCGATTTTGAGTTCCGATTGCAGAAATTGATTATTTTTTCTTCTCTTGGCGGCGTTTGTCGTTGATTATGGCAAGGGCTTTTTCGTCGATAAGAGAGATGCCTTCTTGCTTTGCGATGTCAACCATTTGCGTGAGCGCGGCTTTGAGGAATACGCGCGGAATTTTGGTGAGTTTGGCGCACGCCTCATCGGTGAACTTGACTGCAGGATCAATTCTGCTTGCTGCGTATTTGACGGAGTTTACGTCACCCTCTTTTGCCTGAATCTTCTCGGGATACGGCTTTTTGAAACGAGAACACCAGAAATTCGTGCTATCTCTATAACCGTAATCGACGGGAACGCGCGGATAGTTGTTTCTGCTAACACCGTTGATAATGGAATCGTAATACTCCTCTTTCATCCAAATTTTGTCGATTTTGAGGATGAAATGCGCGCCGAATTTGCTCGTAATGCCGTTGAAATTGCGATAAGGCGGTTCGTAGCCTTCCAAACAACCCGGTTTGTCGAGATATGCGTCCTCGAGCGAACTATCCCACGTGCATTCAAACACTTGGAACGCCTCTTGCACGATTTGCGGTCTATCCTCGCCCAAAGTGCTGTTTTTGAGCGTGAAAATGCAATTCTTCATCTTCTCTGCGGTGGTATCGCCGGGGAAACCGAGCCTTACCGCCTCTTTGAAAAACTTTTTGTCGTCGGGAATGAAATTAAGCGTAACTTTGCCCGTGCGCAAAATGTTTTGCGCGGTATTGGAGCTGTTGCGCACTTCCAAAATCATTGCATAGTAGTCCTTGCCTGCGATGTAGTACGGAAAACAAAGCGAGTAAGAGCCGATATTGGTCTGTCCGCTTTCCGACACGGTGCTTGCAAGCACGACGGGCATCGGGAAAAAGGACGAAGTTTGATAAAAGTTGTCAACGATACGCAAATCCTTAAATTCACTCATCTAACCACCTCTTTTTATAAATTCAATACTTTTAACTCTTCAAAGAACGGATTGTATAACCCTCTTTTTGATACATTCTCAATTGCAAATTGAGTTGCTCGATAAACTCCTTGTTGGAAGTTGTCTTGACGATCATATTTATGAGGTTTTCCGTAGCCTCGGTGTTGTCGGCGTTGGAAAGCATCTTGCGGATACCCCACGTGCCTTCGAGTTCGCTGGGAGTAAGCAACAATTCTTCCTTTCTCGTGCCGCTCTTTGCAAGGTCGATTGCAGGGAAAATGCGCTTTTCGCTGAGTCTGCGGTCAAGGTGAATTTCCATATTGCCCGTGCCTTTGAATTCTTCGAAAATGACGTCGTCCATACGGCTGCCCGTGTCGATAAGCGCGGTTGCGATAATTGTGAGCGAGCCGCCGTTTTCGATGTTTCTTGCAGAGCCGAAAAAGCGTTTGGGACTATGCAATGCGCCGGGATCGATACCGCCGGACAACGTTCTGCCCGTCGGAGGAATGGTAAGGTTGTACGCTCTTGCAAGTCTCGTAAGAGAGTCGAGCAAAATGACGACGTCTTTGCCCATTTCAACAAGGCGTTTTGCTCTGTCCAGTAGCATTTCCGCTGTTTTGGTGTGATGCTCGGGAAGTTCGTCAAACGTGGAATAAATCACTTCGCCTTTGATGGAGCGTTGCATATCCGTAACTTCCTCGGGACGTTCGTCGATGAGCAACACTTTGAGTTCTATTTCGGGATAATTCTTTGCAATGGAACTTGCAATCATCTTCAAAAGTGTGGTTTTACCTGCTTTCGGCGGTGATACGATTATGCCTCTTTGACCTTTGCCGATAGGCGAAACGAGGTCGATGCAACGAGTTGCGTATTCTCTGGGAGAAACCTCGAGGCGTATGCGCTCGTCGGGATAGATAGGCACCAAATCGTCGAAATTGGGGCGTTTGCCTATTTTGTCTGCGTCGATGCCGTTGATTGTGGTTACGCTTACGACTGCGGACGGTCTGCCCTCTTGTATTTTTTTGCAAAGAGACTTGACGTAATCGCCTCTACGCAATCCGTATTGTTTTATCTTCATTGCGGACACGTATGCGTCCATCTCGTTGAATTCGCCGTTCTTTACACGCAAAAAGCCGTAACCGTCGGGATTGATTTCGAGATATCCTTCTCTTTCCTGCTCAGCACCCTCGTCGATTGACTCTTTGCGCTCGTTAAGCACGTTTTCTTTGTATGATTGACGGTTGTTTTGCGGTTTTTGATATTGACTGTTGGTGGGACGGAACACGACGGGTTGAAATTTGGACTTTTGATAAGTTTGCTCGCCGTTATTTTCGGACTTATGCGTGGTCTCTTCCTCTTTTTTGACCGTTTCTGCGGCAACTTGGACTTTTGCAGCCTCGTCGGATTTTTTGGGACGACCGCGTCTCGGCGCTGTGGNNGATCCATTTCGCCATTAGTAATCTTATAGACCAAATCTACAAGTTCTGCTTTGTTGAGTTTGGTGGGTGCGCTGACACCTACGTCCTTTGCGAGCGAACGCATTTCAAAAATGCTCTTTGCGTCAAGTTCTTGTTTGGTAAATTTTTGCATAAAAACTCCTCAGATGATGACTTTTCCCTTGGGAAATAGTCGTGAAATTGGTTATAAATTGTTTCTTTTATCTAAAAGTGTTTTATCGTGCCTACCTAATACTTGGCAGGCACGATTAAAAATTTAGTTCGAAAATTTTTCCAAAACCAAAACTTTGGTTTCTTCGCCGTCGAAATCGGCTCTGTCAAATTCTACGGTAGAGCCTTCGGCGTAAACGATGTTTTCATCGTCGAAAAGATTGAGGAAATCGTTGACTTTGTCGATATCGAATTCACAATCTTTGGTTTTGTAGTGCATGGGGATTACGACGTCGGGCATAATGCGGTCAACGTATTCCTTGGCTTGCGCCGCGTCAATGGTATAGTTGCCGCCCACGGGGATAAGCAAAACGTTGACAGGCATAAGAGATTCAACCAAAATGGCGTTGCACTCTTCGCCGATGTCGCCCATATGGCATACGTCAACGCCGTCCATGCGGTATTTGAATATGATGTTGTCTCCGCGCAATGCGCCTTTTTTGTCGTCGTGATAACTGCGTTGCGCAAGAATATGCACACCGCCGATTTCGTATGCGCCTGCCCTATTGAGTACGGTGGGATCGCCGCCTACGTTGGACACGTAGCAGTGGTCGTTGTGCGCGTGGGAGACGGTTACGATATCCGCATCGACTTTGGGCATCTCATAGCCCACGTATGAGTGATAAGGGTCGGTAACAATCGTCGTTCCCGTGCTTTCTTCAAGTTTGAACGAGGAATGGCCGAGCCAAGTGATTTTCATTTTTTACTCCTTT
>DBJV01000010.1:7817-8005 GCA_002297185.1 Christensenella sp. UBA767 | reverse complement strand
GCAGATACCGTTAATAAGTACGCCCTGAATGAGTGAGCGTTAAAAAGTCCGCTCTGCAAGTTCGCGGACGGCGGATTCTATCACGTCTTTGAATGGGGTGAGTGCGTGTATAAGGACGCCCTGAATAGGCAGAGTGCGAGTATAAGTAGGCAACGAACAGGGGAATAGTCGGGACTCCTTGAATGCAA
>DBJV01000010.1:0-7735 GCA_002297185.1 Christensenella sp. UBA767 | reverse complement strand
AAGTCGGCACTCACATAGAAAGGTATCGTTCACTTATTATGCCACTTCGCCTGCGTGGCGCTACGCAACAACATGCCACGCATTCTCGTACTAATCGTCAAGTTCGGCGCTCAACAGCTCGCCGCCTTGCGGCTCGATGTCACGTCTCCGAAAGGGCAGATACCGTTAATAAGTACACTCCGAATGAGTGGGCGGCGTGTATAGGTGCGCTTTTATTGTATTTTGTAGTATTTCAAAAGTAGTTTTCTCACTACATCTTGTATTATTTATATATTATATAAAAAAAATAAAAATTTTGGCGATATTCGTTTGACATCGGTTTTGATTGTTGGTAAGATATAGAGGCTTACGAAAACGTAGGCAGTTTTTTGGTGTGCAAAAAGAAATGGACAGAGAAAAACTTGAACAAATGCTTACAGGCTCTTCAAAAGTTGTCGGTTCCAAACAGGTTTTGAAGGGAATATCCAACTCTACCGTTAGGTGTGTAATCGTAGCGTTGGACGCCGATTCCGAAATAAGGAAGAAGATTGTGCAGAGCGCAAATGCTCGTTTAGTCGAAGTCACGTACGTTTCCTCGAAGAAACGACTTGGCGAGATGGCAGGCATAGACGTGGCTGCGGCGGTCGTCGGAATTGTAGAGGAGGAGGCATAGAGTCTTGAATTGCACCTGTTGGGTTGCAGGTACATTCGAAAAATCTTACAGGAGGAACAATAATGCCAACCATCAATCAACTTATCAGAAAAGGCAGAGAAAAACAGGTTAAGAAGTCATTGACGCCTATCATGGAGCAATGCCCGCAAAAACGCGGTATTTGCCTTAGCGTTACGACTACCTCACCGAAGAAACCGAACTCCGCTCTTCGTAAAATCGCAAGAGTCCGTTTGGTCAACGGTATGGAGGGTACTGTTTATATCCCCGGCGAAGGTCACAATCTGCAAGAACACAGCGTGGTTCTTATCAGAGGCGGCAGAGTCAAGGATTTGCCTGGTGTGCGTTATCACATTATCCGTGGTGCTCTTGATACGGCAGGCGTTGCAAAACGCGGTCAAGCAAGAAGTAAATACGGTGCGAAACGCCCCAAAAAATAATTTTTCGAATGTATTTATCTTAGGAGGTTAATATGCCAAGAAGAAGTGGCGTGCCTAAAAGAGACGTTTTGCCGGATCCTATCTACAACAGCAAGGTTGTGACGAAACTCGTCAACCAAATCATGCTCGACGGTAAAAAAGGAACTGCACAAACGATCGTCTATGAGGCTTTGAATATAGCAGCAAACAAACTCGGACAAGAACCCATGGATATCTTCAACAAAGCTCTCGAGAACGCAATGCCCGTACTCGAAGTCAAAGCAAGAAGAGTCGGTGGCTCAACATACCAAGTCCCGATGGAAATCCGTCCCGAACGCAGACAAACTCTTGCAATCCGCTGGATCGTTCTCTTCGCAAGAAAGAGAAGTGAAAAGACTATGGACGCAAGACTTGCAGGCGAACTTATGGACGCTTACAATATGACCGGCGGCGCAGTCAAGAGAAAAGACGAAATGCACCGTGCGGCAGAAGCAAACAAGGCGTTTGCACATTACAGGTGGTAATTTATGTCTAGAAAATATGCTCTTGATAAGGTGAGGAATATCGGCATAATGGCACACATAGATGCCGGCAAGACCACGACGACCGAGCGTATTCTCTATTACACGGGTGTAAACAGAAAGTTGGGTGAGACTCACGACGGCTCCGCTACCATGGACTACATGGCGCAAGAGCGTGAAAGAGGTATCACTATCACCTCTGCGGCAACGACAGCCGTGTGGAAGGGACATCAAATCAACATCATCGACACTCCCGGTCACGTTGACTTCACCGTCGAGGTGGAGCGCAGTTTGAGAGTGTTGGACGGAGCGGTCGCAGTATTTTGTGCTAAAGGCGGTGTCGAGCCTCAATCCGAAAACGTTTGGAGACAGGCAAACACTTATAAAGTGCCGAGAATCGCTTTCGTCAATAAGATGGATATCAACGGCGCCGATTTCTTTAACGCAGTCAAGATGATGCGCGAAAGACTTGGAGCAAACGCCGTTCCCATCACGTTGCCGATTGGTAAAGAGTCCGATTTCGAAGGCGTTATAGATTTGCTTACTATGCAAGCGTTCTATTTCGACCAAAAGGATAAAGGCGTTACGTTCTACGCAAAGGAAATTCCTGCCGAATACCAAGAACTCGCCAAAGAGTACAGACTTAAAGTGCTTGAGGCGGCGGCGGACTTCGATGAGGATATCTTTGAGAAACTCATTATGGAGGACTACGAGTCGGTCTCTCTCGATCAACTCAAAAAGGCAATCCGTAAGGGAACTATCGAGATGAAACTCAATCCCGTTCTTTGCGGAAGTTCGTACAAGAACACGGGCGTTCAACTTATGCTCGACGCGGTGGTGGACTTCCTTCCTGCACCGACGGACGTTGCAAGTATCGAGGGTATCAATCCCAAGACCGGTCAACCCGAACTTCGCCATCCCGGCGAAAAAGAGCCGTTCAGCGCACTCGTGTTCAAAATTCTCACAGACGAATTTGTCGGAAAGCTCTCCTTCATCCGTATCTACTCGGGTACGTTGACGACGGGCTCGACGGTATATAACACCGTCAAAGGCGAAAACGAGAGAATAGGTCGTATTCTTCGTATGAACGCCGACAACCGTGAGGATATCGAAGAGGCGTACGCAGGCGACATCGTTGCCGTCATCGGTCTCAAAAAGAGTACCACGGGCGATACGCTCTCTGACAAAAACAATCAAATCGTTCTCGAAAACATGGTTTTCCCCGACCCCGTCATTAAGGTGGCAATAGAGCCGAAGTCGAAAGCCAGCCAAGAGAGAATGAATATGGCAATCATTAAACTGCAAGAAGAGGACCCGACCTTTAAGGCTTACACCGATAAGGAAACGGGACAAACCATCATCGCAGGTATGGGCGAACTTCACCTTGACATTATCGTGGACAGAATGTTCAGAGAATTCAAGGTTGAGGCGAACGTCGGTAAACCGCAAGTCAGTTACCGTGAGACGATTACTAAACCCGTCAAGGCAGAAGGCAAATTCGTGCGCCAATCGGGTGGTCACGGTCAATACGGACACATCGTTATCGAAATGGAGCCCAACCCCGAGAAAGGTTTGGAAATGGAAAACTGCATCGTCGGCGGCGTAGTCAACAAAGAATACGCAAACGCGGCTTGGGAAGGCATCAAAGAGGCTGCCCAAAGCGGTATCATTGCAGGATACGAGTGCGTGGATTTCAAAGTCCGTCTCGTAGATGGCAGTATGCACGAAGTAGATAGCTCGGAAATGGCGTTTAAGATTGCAGGTTCGATGGCGTTCAAAGAAGGCGCGGCGAAAGCGGCACCGACCTTGCTCGAACCGATTATGAAAGTTGAAGTCGTAACTCCCGACGATTATCTCGGCGACGTTATGTCAAACCTCAACTCTCGTCGCGGTCAGGTCAAGGGCATCGAACCCAGAAACGGAGCGCAAGTCGTGGATTGCGACGTGCCGCTCTCGGAAATGTTCGGTTATGCGACGTCTTTGCGTAGCATAACGCAGGGCAGAGCAAACTTCACAATGCTGTTCGATCATTACGCAACCGTTCCTAAGAGCGTTGCGGAAAAGATCATCGGCGACGTGAAAAAAGATTCCAAAAAGTAAGAGTATATAGATTATTATATTTATATATAAATACTTTGGATAAATAAATAATAAAAAAACCAAAAAACAATATTGGAGGAAATCTAGTATGGCAAAAGCAAAGTTTGAAAGAACAAAGCCGCACGTTAACATTGGTACAATCGGACACGTTGACCACGGCAAAACCACTCTTACCGCTGCAATCACGATGTACTGCGCATCCAAGGGCGAAGCTCAAGCGATGAAGTATGACGAAATCGATAAAGCTCCGGAAGAGAAAGCAAGAGGTATCACGATCAACACCGCACACGTTGAGTACGAAACTCCCAAACGTCACTATGCACACGTTGACTGCCCCGGCCACGCTGACTATGTTAAAAACATGATCACCGGTGCTGCTCAAATGGACGGCGCTATCCTCGTCGTTGCAGCATCCGACGGTCCGATGCCCCAAACTCGTGAGCATATCCTTCTTGCTCGTCAGGTTGGTGTTCCTTACATCCTTGTATTCCTTAACAAATGCGACCAAGTCGATGACGAAGAACTCCTTGAGCTCGTCGAAATGGAAGTTCGTGAACTCCTCAACGAGTACGGTTTCCCCGGAGACGACACTCCGATCATCCGTGGTTCCGCATTGAAGGCAATGGAGGCAGGTCTTGCAGGTAAGTGGGACGATCCAGCATTCCAACCCATCCAAGCTCTTCTCGACGCAGTTGACAGCTACATTCCGGATCCTCAACGTGATACCGATAAGCCGTTCTTGATGCCTGTTGAAGACGTCTTCACAATCACCGGCCGTGGTACAGTTGCTACCGGTAGAGTTGAACGTGGTGTTCTCCGTATGGGCGACAAGGTTGAAATCGTTGGTCTTTCCACTGAAAAGAAAGAAACGACAGTCACCGGTATCGAAATGTTCCGTAAGCTCCTCGACTACGCAGAGGGCGGCGACAACATCGGTGCATTGCTCCGTGGTATCCAAAGAAATGAAATCGAGCGCGGTCAAGTTCTTGCAAAACCGGGTTCCATTCATCCCCACACACACTTCACGGCTCAAGTTTACGTTTTGACGAAAGATGAGGGTGGTCGTCACACACCGTTCTTCGATGGATATCGTCCTCAATTCTACTTCAGAACAACAGACGTTACCGGTTCTATCAAATTGCCCCAAGGCGTTGAAATGGTTATGCCCGGTGACCACATCGATATGGAAATCACTCTTATCACCCCGATCGCAATCGAAGAAGGTCTTCGTTTCGCTATTCGTGAAGGCGGTAGAACAGTTGGTTCCGGTGTCGTTGCGAAAATCATCGAATAATATTTGTTCTTTCAATAATTATATAAAAAACTGCTCTGCACGGCAAAGTCTCTTTGCCGTGTGGGGTGCATAATTTGTTGAGAACAAAAAGGAGGCTACTATGGCTCAAAAGGGAGCAAGAGTTAAGGTTGTACTCGCTTGCACGGAATGCAAACAACGTAACTACAATCTTACTAAAAACAAACAGAAGCATCCAGATAGAATGGAACTTCAAAAATACTGCAGATTCTGCAAAAAGCACACCTTGCACAGAGAAACAAAGTAAGGATAGGCTAGGATAGGAGGCAATATGGCAAAGAAAACGCCAAAAACCCAAACCTCAACCATAGAAACGACTAATACCGTCGAAACTAAGGACGTCAATACCGACGTTCAAAAGGCGGCTGTTAACGTCGATTCCAAAAATGAGTCTTCAAAAGCCAAAAAGGCTGCGAAAAAATCCGCTAATGCCGAGAAAAAGCCCAATATCTTCAAGAGAATGGGTAAAGGCATCAAGGGTATTATTTCCGAACTTAAAAAAGTGACTTGGCCGAAGGGAAAAGAAGTAGGCAAAAATACTGCGGTAGTTCTTACCGTCGTCGTGCTTTTCTTCGTCATTCTCTTTGCGATTGATTACGTTCTCGGAGGCATCTTCAACGTACTCATCACAGACGACAGCCAATGGGCATTCATTTTCATTAAGTAAGCAGAGAGGGCCCTATGGAAAATATGGAACAACCAAAATGGTACGTCGTTCACACGTATTCCGGTTACGAAAATTCTGTGGAAACCGACTTACGCAATATGATCGAAAACAACAGCTTGCAGGATTATATCTTCGATATAAAAATTCCTGTCGAGGATGACATTGTTGAGAGAAACGGCAAGAAAAAAGTCGTTCAACGTAAGAAATTCCCTTGCTACGTTTTCATCAAAATGATTTACACCAACCACATCTGGTTTATGGTGACGAGAGCGCGCGGAGTTACGAGCTTTGTAGGATCCGCAGGTCGTCCCATTGCGCTTACGGATGATGAGATCAGAAGAATCGGTCTCGAAACCGTTACGCTCGAAGATTTCGATATCAAGGTCGGCGACGACGTCAGAATCGTCAACGGCGCACTCGAAAACTTCATCGGTGTCGTTGAGTCTATCAGTGCGGAACGTCAAAAAGTCAAGGTTATCGTGGCTATGTTTGGTCGTCAAACGCCCGTCGAACTTGATTTTGCACAGGTTGAAAAACTTTGATTGCGCACCGCGCAATATTCTTAATCGCGTCTGCAGGACGCAAGTCGCAGGACTATAAACTTCGTGGGAGACGGCAAATACACTTTCCTACCGTCGCAAAACCACGTTAGTCAGGAGGATTTATGGCTAAAAAGATTACAGCAGTTGTTAAATTGCAATTGCCCGCAGGCAAAGCTACTCCCGGACCGCCCGTAGGTTCAACGCTTGGCCCTCACGGCATCAATATCGCCGGATTCACAAAAGAATTCAATGAAAAGACTTCCAAAGACGCTGGCTTGATCATCCCGGTGGTTATCACCATTTATCAAGACCACTCTTTCACTTTTGTGCTTAAAACACCGCCCGCGCCCGTTCTTATCAAGAAGGCTTGCGGTTTGCAAAGCGCATCGGCAGTTCCCAACAAGACGAAAGTCGCTACTCTTACCAAAGAGCAACTTAGGGAAATCGCTACTATGAAAATGCCCGACCTCAACGCAGCTAATATCGACACTGCAATGAGCATGATCGCAGGTACTGCACGTAGTATGGGCGTTCTTGTGGAAGAATAAGGAGGTTTGTATGAAACGCGGTAAAAATTATATTGATTCGAAAAAACTCATCGATAACACCAAACTTTATGAAAGCGCGGAGGCTATTGAACTTGCCGTTCAAACTGCAAAGTCCAAATTCGATGAAACAATAGAATTGCACGTCAAACTCGGTATCGACCCCCGTCACGCCGATCAACAAGTCCGTGGCGTTGTGGTACTTCCCAACGGCACAGGTAAAACCGTCCGTGTTCTTGCTATCTGCAAGGGCGCAAAAGCGGATGAGGCAACGGCTGCAGGCGCAGATTTCGTCGGCGGCGAAGAGATGATCCAAAAGATCCAACAAGAAAACTGGTTCGACTATGACGTCATCGTTACAACTCCCGATATGATGGGTATCGTCGGTCGCCTTGGTAAAGTCCTCGGCCCGAAAGGCTTGATGCCGAACCCCAAATCCGGTACAGTTACGATGGATATCACTCGTGCTATCCACGACATCAAAGCCGGTAAAGTCGAATACAGAGTTGACAAGCAAGCTATCTGCCACGTGCCTTTCGGCAAAGCATCCTTTGGCGTTGAAAAACTCACAGAGAACTTCAACACTCTTATGGAGGCTCTCGTAAAAGCAAAACCGGCAGCAGCAAAAGGCGTATATTTCCGCTCCATTTACATTGCAACGACTATGGGACCGTCCATTAAAGTCTTGTACCGCATGGGCTAAGCTGAAAATCATCGCAACTTTACGAAAGACATGCATTTGCATGTCTTTCTTTTTTTTGCTTGATTTTCAGCTTTCTACCGCGCAACCGATACACGCTATCAGTCTTGCATGGACAAAAACTCAAGCCACAGTTTCGCTATATCGCTTGCTTGGTGGTTTATTGCGCCGAATGCTAAACACGTGTCACTTATCTCGTAGAGATAACTTGACACATATTTAGGCGCAAACGTCCTGCACAAAAGCAATCGGAGCATTGCTTTTGTGCGTAAGGTTTCGC
>DBJV01000097.1:10534-20533 GCA_002297185.1 Christensenella sp. UBA767 | reverse complement strand
CCGCCATAATCGCAATATCGCAATCTCCGAACTCCGCCTTGCACGCCTCGAGCATATCCATAGTCGATGTGACGTGAATAGCCTTTTCAACGCAGGTCGGCACTTTCACGCTCATATTACCATAGACGAACACAACGCTACCGCCTCTGTCCGCCACAGCCTCTGCAAGCGCACAGCCCATTTTTCCGCTCGAATGGTTTGTGATAACCCTAACGCCGTCAATATACTCTTCCGTGCCGCCCGAGGTTATAAGCACTCGCTTATCTTTGAAGTCTTGCACGGGCGTGAGATAATCCACGATAGCGTTCACAATTTCCACAGGCTCTGCCATTCTGCCCTTGCCCACGACTCCGCAAGCAAGCAATCCGACGTTTGCGTCGCAGAAAAGCGCGCCTCTTTCTTTGAGTATGCGCATATTCTCAAGCGTCGCCTCGTCCTCGTACATGTTGCAATTCATCGAAGGGCAAATGAGTTTTTGCGCCTTGGATGCAAGATACGTAGTGGTAAGCATATCGTCTGCAATACCTTGCGCAAATTTTGCGATAACGTTTGCCGTAGCAGGCGCAATCACCATTATATCCGCCTTGTTTGCAAGCGATATATGGTTGATATCGAACTCTTTTACAGGCTCGAACGGATTAGTAACGACCGCGGATTTGGACAACGTTTGGAAGGTCAAAGGCGTAACAAACTCTTGGGCGTGATCAGTCATAATCACGTCCACGTTCGCACCCAGCTTTTTGAGCCTCGATACGATTTCGCAAGATTTATAAACGGCAATTCCGCCGCTTACACCCAAAACAACGTTCTTTCCGTAAAGCATCTTAGTCGCGTACGATTTTGATTTTGTCCTCGTAGATTTCCTTGCAAGCAAGAGAAATGGGTTTCATTCCGCTCTTTGCAAGATAGTCGCTCTCGCTTGTCACGAGTTCACGTGTGCGTTTTGCAACTGCAACTGTAAGTGCATATCTGCACTCTGCGTGTTTGATGAGTTTGTCGATGGGTGGATCGATCATCATAATGTTTGTTCCTCCGATTTATTCAAAGTTTAATTTTTTCTATTTGAGACCATAAGGTCATTTTGTTTTGTTTGCTATAAATTCTTTTGCATTGTTCCAATCCGATTATCATCAAATCGTTTTCAACGCAATTCCGTTTATCGAATTTCTATCACTTCGCCTCTCTTTCTTGAAGTTCTTTTCTGCGATTTTCCAAGAACGCCACGATTTTATCCGAGCAGTCCTTTGCCACGTCGTTGACCACGACGAAGTCGTAATACGGTATGCTCTTGCTCTCGAACTCTATCTCGTCAAGGCGTTTTTTGAGGCTGTCCGGCGTTTCCGTGCCTCTGCCCACAAGACGTTTTTTCAACTCATCGAGAGAGGGCGGATTGATAAACACCGTCACGCAATCGGGATATACCTTCTTCACGTTCATTGCGCCCACGCTGTTGATATCGAGCAGTATGTCATATCCTTGTTCAAGCAGTCTATCCACTTCGCATTTAAGCGTTCCGTAGCAGTTTGTAAAAGTGCGCGTATGCTCCAAAAACTCGTTGTTTTGCACTTTCTTTTCAAACTCGTCCTCGCTCACAAAGTAGTAGTCAACGCCTTCTTTCTCGTTCGGGCGCGGTTTTCTCGATGTGCAAGACACCGAAAATCTCAAATTCGGCATAGCCTCGAACATGTTTCCGATAACCGTGCTTTTGCCCACACCGCTAAATCCCGATATAACGATAAGCAATCCCGTTCTTTGCATAATCTTCTTCTCCGTCTCAAATCTCCGATTTAATATGCGCTTTCCTTTGCCAATCTCTCAAACAACGCAACTTTCTATCGTTTCGCCAATCGATTGACTGTATATCTTTTCGCACCTCAAATCAAAGATTTGAATGTAATTTTATCAATTTTTCCCTTATGCTTTATTGGATGTTTACTACAAACAGATACTTCTTTTTCCCGACTTGTCGGAATCACCCTATATCTGTCGATTATTCGTGCAACTTGTCGATTTTACTCGATATTTGCCGCTTGTTCGCGCATTTTCTCGATTTCGTTCTTGATTGCAAGCACCTGAGTCGTTATACACATATCGTTTGCCTTAGAACCAATCGTATTCGTTTCCCTGTTGAATTCTTGCACGAGGAAATCCATTTTTCTTCCCACAGGCTCGCTGCTTTCAAGCAAAGCACGCATATTCACGATATGAGTTCCGAGCCTCGTGATTTCCTCGTCTATAGCGCAGCGGTCTGCATACAGCGCAACCTCCGTTGCAAGGCGTTGTTTATCAACAAGCGTCGGCTCGACCACTTCCGCAATTCGCGCGTTCAGTTGTTTTCTATAATCTTCCACAACGAGCGGCGCATAATCTTTGATTTTGTCCAAACTCGCCTGAATATTGTCAAGTTTTGAGGAAATATCCGCCTTTTGCGACAATCCCTCTTTCGCTCTCATCGCTTTGAGATTTTCAAGCGCAACCGCAAGCGCGCTTATAGTAAGTTCTCCAAGAAGTTCCTCATCCTCAACCACTTGATTTTTCACAACCACATCCGGCACTTTAAGGAGCGTTGAAAGCGTCACGTCATTATTAAGTCCCGTCGCATCTTCGAGTTTCTTCACCGCATTCAAATAGTTGTTTGCCACGTCAACGTCCACGTCGTACGTGGAATCGTCCGTCGCCTTCTGCTCGTAAGTGAGATAAAGTTCAACGTGACCTCTCGAAAGATTGGAAGAAATGAGTTTTTTGATTCCGTCCTCGACAAACAAAAACGTTCGAGGCAACTTAAAATTGCAGTCCAAAAATCTGTGATTTACGGTTTTGAGTTCCACGACAACGGATTTACCGTCCTTTTCGGCAACACCTTTGCCGTAACCTGTCATACTATACATATGCGCGTACGTCCGCCTATAAATAAATTTTAATAATAATATCACAAATTAAATTTCAATACAAGCGTTTGCAAGACATTTTGACTACCATATACAAAAAAAGAGCAAAAATACCCTTTTTAAAATTTGCTTAAGCGAAATTTACGACACATTATCAAATAGACAATGAAAATAAAAAAAGATTTAAAAGAAAAAGAGTGTAAAAAACACCCTTTAACAATTTTTTTCGCATTAAAAAGCAACTATATCAATTTGTCATCACTCAATTCCAAGCATTGCCTTAAATTCGTTCTCGTCAATGATTTTTATGCCGAGTTTCTGCGCCTTTTCAAGTTTAGAACCTGCGTCCTCTCCTGCAAGCACGATATCCACGGTCTTTGACACGGACGATGCCACTTCGCCGCCGTTATCCTCGATGAGTTTCGTCGCCTCGCCTCTCTTATACGTCGGCAGCGAGCCTGTAAGCACCAATTTCAACCCCGAAAACATGCCTTGCTTTTGTTCCTTCTCTTCAAACGTAATTCCGCTTGCAAGCAATCTATCAACAAAATCCGCATTGTTAGAATCACGGAAAAACGCATAAACGTTATCCGCAAGTATCTCGCCGATGCCGTCAACCGTACCAAGTTCCGCTTTTGAGGCATTTGCCAGATTTTCAAGCGTTCTAAAACGCTTAACCAAGTCTTTTGCAGTCTTTTTGCCTATTCCGTCGATTCCGAGCGCAAATATAAATCTGTCAAGCGTCGTATGCTTTGATTTTTCTATAGACGCAAGTAAATTCGCAATCTTTTTATCCCCGAAACCGTCAAGACCGAACAGGTCTGTAGCGGTCAGATTCATCAAATCCACCGCATCCTCGAGATGCGTTTCATTGTACAAAAGTTCCGCCGTTTTCTCGCTGAAACCGTCAATATCCATAGCGTCTTTTGATGCAAAATGGTCGAGTTTGGATATAATTTGCGGCGCGCAATTATCCCCCGTGCAGTAGAGGAATGCCCCCACTTCTTTCACAGGCGCATGGCACACGGGACACTCCGTCGGCTTTTCAATGACTTTCGCCCCTTCAACTTCCACCGCAACGCCCATAATCTCGGGAATTACGTCGTTACTGCGCCTTACGAACACCTTATCCCCTATTCTGACTTTCTTTTTGAGGATATCTCCGTAGTTGTTGAGAGTGGCTCTCGACACCGTAACACCGCCTATATCGACGGGTTCGAGCACCGCAATAGGATTGAGTTTTGCACTTCTCGACACCTGCCAAATCACGTCGTCGAGCGTGGTAGTCATCTCGTCGGCTTTGAACTTGTACGCCACCGCCCATTTGGGGAATTTTTCGGTAAACCCTATCTCGTCGCGCAGTTTCACATCGTTGACCTTGTACACCACGCCGTCAATGAGATAATCGAGGCTCTCGCGTTTTTCACCCGTATTATCGGCGTATTTCATAGCGTCCTCGACGGTATGCACCACGTCAAAGTCGCCCTCGACCTCGAACCCTTGCTCTTTCAAAAATTCACGCATTTCGCATTGCGATGCAAACGGTCTTTCGCTGTATCCGATATTGTACGCCATGAAGGACAACCCTCTTTGCGCCGTAACGCTCGGATCGAGATTCCTAATTGCGCCTGCCGCGCCGTTTCTCGCGTTTTTGAGCGGATCGGATGCCGTTTCGTTGTATCGTTTAAGTTGGCTAAGTCGCAAAATCCCCTCGCCCTGAATCTCGATTTTCCCCTTATATTCAATGGTTTTGGGCAGTTTTTTAATAGTATTAACCTGCGCCGTGACGATCTCGCCCACAACGCCGTTTCCGCGCGTAGTTGCCTTTTGAATAACACCGTTTTCATACAAAATATTGAGCGTAAGCCCGTCAAATTTGTACTCGCAAGTGAGATCGGGAAAATATCCGACCGTCTTAACCAAACGTCCGCACCAGTCGGCAAATTCCTCTTTAGACTGGCACTTATCGAGGCTGTAAAGTCTCAAAAGATGCTCGGATTGCTCAAATTTTCCCTTCGGCGCGCCGCCAACTCTATGCGTGGGGCTATTCTTAAGCGAATACCCTTCCTCGCTCTCGAGCCTGCGCAACTCGTCATAAAGTTTATCGTATTCGGCGTCGGATACGACGGGAGCGTCCTCTTCGTAATATAGCCTTGCCCACTCGTTGAGAGTCGAGACAAGTTCTTTCATTCTTGCAAGTTTATCCATAAATTTCACCCACGAAATTATAACTCATACCTTATTTATCGTCAACGTCGCCTTTTGCTATAACCTTGAGGCTGGATGCGGCGATTGCAAGCGCAAATCTCTTAACGCCAAGCCCCTTAAACGCGATTGCGGCGATTTTATCCTCCCCGTCACCCGTCGTTTGAATGATTATACCGCGCCCGAACTTGGAATGCTCCACGATAACGTCCTTTGCAAATTGCGAATAATCGACGTTAGATTGCGCCTTCTTTTGATTGGTCGAAAGCGACGATTTATCGAATCCGTTTGACAGGCTCTTCTTAAACGACTGCGACGACGGATTATTTGCGCCCAGTTTAATACGGTTATCGCTCGCAAACGAATTTGCGGAGTAATCGGAATTGGCGTATCTCACGGATTGCTTAAATCCGCTCATTTCGCCCACGAATCTGCTCTTGGGATAGTATTCCGTCTTACCGAAACGATACCTTTGCCGAGCGTTGAGGATAAACAATCTCTTCCGAGCGCGCGTAATAGCCACGTACATAAGCCTGCGCTCTTCCTCGACGTCGCCTGCGGTTATGGACTTTTGAGTCGGGAAAATTCCGTCCTCGAGCGCCACGATAAACACGTAATCGAACTCAAGTCCCTTAACGGCGTGGATAGTCGCAATCGTCACGTAATCGTCGTTAGACATCTCGTCGGTATCGGACACGAGCGCAACGGACTGCATAAAATCGGATATACTCGAATTTTCGTTGTCCTGCTCAAACTGTTGCACGGCGTTTACAAGCTCTTCAATGTTCTCGAGCCTGTTCTCATCCTCGACGTCGCCGCTCGTTGCAAGCGCATTTTCGAGACCGCTGCGCCTAATTGCGTATTGCACGAACTCGGTCGCCTTCATCTCTTTTGAGAATTTGACCAAATCCATCGCAATTTCCGTAAACGGCGCAAGTTTCTTTGCCGTGGTAGGCGTAAGCATATCGGGATTTAGCAACACTTGGAAGAACGTAAAATTATGCGCCTTCGCAACGTCCTGCATCTCCTGCACGGCGGTATTGCCAATTCCTCGTTTAGGATAATTCACCACTCGCAAAATACTATCGTTATCGCTCGGATTTATAGCCAAACGCACGTAAGCAAGCGTATCCTTGATTTCCTTACGCTCGTAAAAGCGGAAACCGCCGAATACCTTATAAGGTATTCCGTGCAAATTGAGTTCTTCCTCAAATTGACGAGTAACGGAGTTTGCGCGCACCAAAATCGCCATTTCCGAGTAACTTGCGCCGTTTCTGTGCAAGGTATTTATCGCCCTTGCGACGTTCGTCGCCTCGTCGCGGTCGTTGTACGCCTCGTAGTATTCGATGCTGTCGTCGTCCTTAATCTCGCTCCAAAGCGTCTTTTCGTTGCGGTTGGCGTTGTTTTTAATGACGTTGTTTGCGGCTTTCAATATGGACGTCGTACTGCGATAATTCTGCTCGAGTTTAAACACCTTTGCGCCCGGGAAATCCTTTGGAAAATCCAGAATATTGCGAATTTCCGCTCCACGCCAACTGTAAATTGACTGATCCTCATCGCCGACAACGAAGAGATTTCCATACTTTTTGGACAGCATTTTCACGATATCGTATTGCAACTTGTTGGTATCTTGAAATTCGTCCACGTTGATGTATTTGAAACGGTTTTGATAGCGTTCCAACACGTCGGGGCAAGTCGTAAACAGCTCCACCGTTTTGACTAGCAAATCGTCAAAATCAAGGCAGTTGCATTGCTTAAGTTCCGCCTCGTAACGCTTATACACCTCAAAAATATTGATAGCGTCGTTATCGTCGTTTTCAATGGCTTTGTAGTATTCCTCTGGCGACATCGCAAGCGTTTTGGCACGGGAAATATGCCACAAATAATCGCTTTTTCTCTTCGGATCCGCTTGCGGATAAGCGGCAAGCACACGCTTAACCACTCTCTCGCTTTCAAGGTCGGTATAAATGGTAAAATCTTTGGAATATCCGATTCTGTCGCAATCCATGCGCAATATGCGCGCGCACATAGAATGGAAAGTACTCGTCCACACGTTGGAATAACCAAGTTGCTTATCTATACGCTCTTTCATCTCGTTTGCGGCTTTGTTTGTAAACGTAATTGCAAGTATATTGTACGGATCCACGCCAATTTCAATCAAATGGCAAATTCGCGCGGTCAGAACGCGCGTTTTTCCGCTACCTGCACCGGCGATGACGAGTATCGCGCCGTCCGTTGCGTTTACGGCTTGTTGTTGTTGGGGATTAAGTCTTATTTCGCTCATACCTATATATTACACCGCCTTATGCGACAAAAACGTCTCTTTAGCACAACTATACCACATATTGTGCAAATTATCAAATTTTTAGGGCAAAATACACCAATTTCGCCTCAAAAAAATATTGATTTAACAAAATAAATGTGCTAACATATATTTATATTGGATTATAGAGGAGTTTTTTGTTGCAAAAATTCTTCTGTTTTCCGCGCGGAGGAATTTATTTTTATGGTAAATTTTGATGAGATCGAATTTTTGGAAAGCGAAATCGTAGATGACGATCCCGATGCTCCCGTCGGTACACTCGTACATATTTCGGACGACGGCAAAGTCGAGGAAGTATCCCCTGCTCCCGGCGACGCAGTTGAAAACGAGCCTGTTGCTCAAGATGTCGCAGACGAGCCTGTAGAGGACGAGGCGGAGCAAGTCGAGGAAGTTTCCGACACGAACGATAACGAAGTCGAAGATGCTGCTCAAAACGTCGAGGACGTTCAAGAACCCACCAACGATACTTTAGACGAGCAAATCGAAGAAGTTTCTGACGAGACCACCGAGCAAGTCGCAGACGACGCAAAAGAAGAAGTCGAGGACGCATTGGACGTTCAAGACGATACCACCGTTGACGTTACGAGCGAGCAAGAGGACGTTGCCGAAGAAGAAACTATCGAAGAGGAAGTCGTCGAAGACCCCGTTACAGAACAACCCGTAGAGGAAGTTCAAGAAACGGTCGAAGAGCCTGTCGAGCAAGCAGTTGAAGAACCTGTTATCGAGCAAGTCGAACAAGAACCCGTAGCGGAACAAGCAGAAGTTCAATCGCCCGTTCAAGAGGAAGTTCCTCAAGAGGTCAAACCTGTAGCTCCCAAGAAACCGAGAAAGAAAGCGGTCAAGAAAGAAGAACCCGTCAAAGAGGCTCCAAAAGTCACCGCTTCAAGCACAGGTATCAATCTAAAGAGCGGAAGAGACGTCAACTCCGCCCTCTTCGATACGAGTTTTGAAATCGAACAACCGACAAAAACAAAGGTTGTTTCCACCAAAAAGAAACAAGAAAAGACGGAAGATTTGTGGGCAGTTGCAGTAGTTGCCAAACCGACAAAGACGACTGCACCCAAAAAGGCAAAAGCGGAAGAGCCAAAACAAGAAGTCGAGCCGAAGAAAGCGGCTGCAAAGAAATCCGCACCCAAAAAGTCAACAAAAGTTGAGAATACAGACAATTCTACGGAGGAAAAGAAAGTGGCAAAAACAACCGACAAAACCGCAACTGAAACAAAGACGACCAAAAAGACCGCTGTAACTGCAGAAGTCAAAGAAGAAAAAGTCGTAAAAGCCAAAGCCCCTGCCAAAGAGGAAAAAGCAGCCAAGACAGCACCTGTCAAGGAAGAGGCTCCCGCAAAAGCAGAAAAAGCACCCAAAGCCACCGCAAAGGCAGACAATGACGAAACCGTTATCGTCGAAGGCGAAGGCAAAACGCACGGCAAATACGTCATCAAAAAGACGGACAAAGGCAACTTTGTATTCAAGCTCTACTCTTCAAACTTTAGAGTCGTGGCAATCGGCGCACAAGCCTACACCACTCTCGGCGCGGCAAAAATCGGTATCCAAAGCGTCATAAACAACGCAGAAAAAGCACCTATCGAAAACCAAACCTTGAAGAATTACGAAACGCTCAAATTCCCCAAATGGGAAATCTATCTTGACAAGAAAGGCGAATATCGTCTCCGTTTGTACGCAACCAACGGCAGCCTTATCGCAACCACCAACGACGGTTACACCGACATCAGCGGCGCAAAGAACGGCATCGCAGCAGTCGGCAGAGCAAGCAAAGGCTGCGCAATCGTCAGAAACGACAACCTCTGGTAATAGACGAACCGATTTGGGCAATATCGAAATAATATCGACAAATTGACCGTAAATCGTTGATTGTCAAATCGTACAAAATATAAAAAAGAACGCCACTCGGCGTTCTTTTCTACAATTTAGAAAGCATGTATAATATGCTAAGTGTAATCCTCCATCTGTCATTCCGCCAATGTCAAGTGAGGAAACTTGCTTGCAATGGTTTCCGAACGATGATATTTTTGAGGTGATTGCATTTGCATATATGCAAATATAAGCCGCAGGCTTGCGCTATCAGCGCACAATCACCGTGGAGCAATGCGTAAGCGTGGGAATCAAGGCGCAAGCCGCACATCTGTTCCTCCATATGTCATTCCGAGGGAGCAACGCAACAGTGGGAATCTAGGCGACAGCCGCATTTTCAAAATACTCCACAACTCGCACAAAGTGCGAATATCACTCTCGCATAGCGAGAATACCATTGCGACAAAGTCGCAATATCACTCCCGTGTTCGGTTTGATATTTCTACCGCTTAATAAACGTTGCTCTTAGACAGGCGGAGCCTACGCAAAATCCTGCATTGCGATGATGACAACAAACTCCGTTTATTGTCATAAATCGCATTTGCATTTTGCTTTTCTAATCGCGCCGCTAATTTTTGCTCTTGTATCAAGCAAATAAAAAACACTCGCCACAATTCCGCAAAATTATCGGCTTGATGTTTTTACCGCTTAATAAACGTCACTCGTAAACAGGCGGAGCCGTAGTTTATAAACTCCACGAAGAGTTATTGT
>DBJV01000097.1:10262-10500 GCA_002297185.1 Christensenella sp. UBA767 | reverse complement strand
GTTCGCCTGAGCAACCGCCGAGCCGCCTCAAGGTTGCGAAACCTTACGCACAAAAGCAATGCTCTACCAAGCAAGCGATATAGCGAAACTGTGGTAGGAGTTTTTGTCCTTGCTTAAACTGATAGCGTGTATCGGTTGCGCGGTAGTAGTTGCGAGAACAAATGCGGTTTATGGCAACAAATGCATTTGTTGCCATCACCGCAATGCCGTTTGAGCAACGTGTTTAGCATTCGGCGCA
>DBJV01000097.1:0-10252 GCA_002297185.1 Christensenella sp. UBA767 | reverse complement strand
TGCGCCTAAATATGTGTCAAGTTATCTCTTCGAGATAAGTGACACGTGTTTAGCATTCGGCGCAAAGGTGATTTTATTATTACATAAAATCCCTTTTCTGTCAATTCCACTTCCTACACAATAATAATCATCTGTGTATTAAAATTATATTAAAATACCATACAAATGTATGATATTTTTTTGTAAATCGCCAAATTGTCAAAACGCTTGACTTTTATCATAGAAATTCTTAATCTTGTTTATGCATTACGGAAACGTAGTTTCCGCGTGGGTGGGAATATGAAAAAGCTTACTTTGGACAAAAATCAAACGACGTACTGGCTCAAAATATTTGCCTTGATGGTTTTACTCTCGTTTTTGAGATCGTTTTCGGCATACATTTTTATAAATCCAAACGGCTTTGCACCGGGCGGAATAGGCGGACTTGCCGCACTCATTCACCTTGCTGCGGTAGATAGCCCCATCGAGGGAGTGCGTATGCTTTCAAACAGTTTGTTTGACCCCGGTATTTTCACAATAATAATGAATATTCCCCTCTTCTTGATAGCGTACAAAGCGCTTGACAAGAGATTTGCCATAACCACCGCAATATGCGTGCTTATCTTCTCGGGCTTGATGTATATGTTTGCAGCGGTCGGTTGCCCTCAATTTGCAGTGGGCGAAAAAGAATACGGACTAAAACTCCTTGCGGCTCTTGCAGGCGGTGCTTGCGCGGGCGTGTCTATGGGCTTTATGTTCCGCCAAGACCTCAGTATAGGAGGCACGGATATCATAGGCAAGATGATATACGCTCACAATCCCGCTGCTCACACCCAATGGTGGATAACCGCTTGCGACTGCGTGGTTGCAGTCATTTCAGGCTTTTTGAGCATCCCCAAGGTGAAAGGAATGACCGATGCGTCCGAAATTATGGTCACGCTGCTTTCTCCCGTTCTCTTCTCGTTTATATCGCTCTACACCCAATCCAAAGTCTGCGATATAGTGGAATCGGGCTTGATGTCCTCTCTTGTATTCACAATCATCACGGACAAATCGGATGCCATCGCACACGAACTTTCCGTGCAACTGCACAGAGGCGTAACCGTGTCCAAATCCGTCGGTTACTACACAGGCAAAGAACATAACGTAATTCTTTGCGTAACGTCCAAAAAGCAAGTAAACCGTGTCAAAGACATCGTAAAAGCGTGCGATCCGCAAGCGTTTATGTACGTCACACAAGCGGCGGAAGTCGCAGGCAAAGGCTTTGCAGGCGGCAGACTTTTGAGAAAGAACGAAGTCGATCAAATCGATATGTCCGATTTCATCCCCTCCGAGCATCTCCACGACAACGATTTTCCCTCGCAAGTCGATATAGATACCGACGTCCAAGCCACTCAATACGTCGCAGCCGACGTCCAAACGACTCCCGTAACGGACATCCAAACGGAAACCACCAAAACAACAATCGAATAAAAGACGACTTTAATTCACTTTTGGAAAAAATAAAAGACCGACGATATCACTTGTTGGTCTTTTTTAATTGTGTTTTATATAGTAGTTTTATATCAAATTCTCTTACTTTTTATTTTAACAGCCGTCATTTCAAAACTGATATCCAAAAGCATTTTAATTTTATCTTCATCGATATTTTCGTCCAATACGACGGTTATCCAATTTGCTTTGCTCATATGGTATGCAGAGAAAATACTCTCTCCGTCAATCAGCGTTCCGATCAACATAGGACTGCATTTCAAGTTCACTACGTCAACGCTATCGTTTCCTTGCAATCCCAATTTATCTTTGGAAATATTCATAATAAGCGCAAACCACTTTTTGTTGTTTTTGTGACGAAACACCTCGTACGACGGATACTTTGACCACGGAAATTCAGGCTCTGCGTTATAATTGTTTTTGATATAATCCTCAAATTCAATTCTATTCATATTGTTTAACAATCCGTCAATATTCGAGTATCTGCTCGGGCGAGTCGATAATCACCTTTGCGCCGCTCTCTATAAGGCGTGCTTTGCCACGGAATCCCCAACTTACCGCAATGAGGTCGAGACCTGCGTTTTTGGCGGTCTGCACGTCAACTTCACTATCGCCTATATACACGGCGTCTTGCGCTTTTACGTCAAGTTCTTTAAGTACGCTTTCAACCTCGTCGGGATACGGCTTTTGGCGCACTCCGTCTTTCTGCCCCATAACCACGTCAAACAAGCCGTCAAAATAGTCCTTTGCAAGCTTTTGCACCGCCTCGTCTGCCTTGTTGGATATCACGGCGCACCTCGCCCCACTCTCTTTGAGAGTGGCAATCACGTCTTTTATGCGCTCGTAAGGCTTTGTGTTGTCGGCGCAATGCTCCACGTAATATTCCTTGAATATCGCAAACGCATTCTTTTGCACGTCCTCGCCTACACCTTCGGGTAAACTGAGTTTTACAAGCCTTGCAATGCCGTTGCCCGTCCTGTCCGCCACTTGCTCTTTTGTGAGCGTGGGATATCCCGTTTTACACATAGTGTAATTGACCGCTCTCCACAAGTCCGTCAGCGTATCGAGTATCGTCCCGTCAAGGTCAAATATGTATAACTTATATTTCATATCAACGTCTATTTTTGTTTATATATTGGTATTGAAGATTGCAAGTTTCCTCACTCAACATTGGCGGAATGACAGGTGGAATATTCCGCAATTATTAATTAATAATTATTAATTATTAATTCTTGCCTTGCAATTAGTCATCGTAGGTTTGGAAAAGCCTATTTTTCATCATATATTGATTCATTTCTTTGAGGTCTTTTCCGCCAAATTTGCGCATGCGCTGCACTCTTGCAGGAATGCCCGAAACAAGCGTAAAATCGTCCACGCTTTTCGTCACGATTGCACCCGTTGCCACGACTGCGCCCGTGCCAAGTTTGACGCCCGGGAGTATGGTTGCGTTGGTATAGACTTTTGCGTATGCGCCGATTTCAACGCCATTGTATTCTCTCACCATATGGTCGTGTTCGCTGTGCGAATGCGAGAAAATCTTGACGTATTCAGTGAGCATTGCAAAGTCGCCAAACTTCACTCCGCCCTTTGAATCGATATAGCAACCGGCGTTCCAAGATACGTTGTCGCCGATTTCGATTTGGTTGACGTAGTTGAATCTGCACCCCTCGTTTGCAACGAATCCTACGCCGCATTTTTTGAAAAGTTTGCTTGCGATGATTTGTCTGAACGGCACGGCAAATGCGCAGTTTACTCCGAGCGGAACTCTGTCTATGCTTTCCCACAAAATATGCAAATTGCGTTGCGCCTCGGTGTAGGGATTTTCATCCGACATAGGCATATAATCGCCCCAGAGTTTGAAGGACTTTATGGTGTCCTCGTCATAGCCTTCTATGCCAATAAGTTTGAGCGCAAGGACGGTATTTTTTGCGTCCATGCCTTCGTTTACGAGTTTTTGAAAAACGTCAAGCTTGTTTTGGATTACGTCCATATCCGTATTTTATCCTTTCGTTTCGTTATTGTAAAACGTCTTTTTCGTCATTTGTGTTCATTTTGCAGAACTGCTTTTGCTTAATTGCTTTTATCGATTTTAAGCGGTTTTTATACCGCAAATTTTTTGTTGCGATTAGGCAATTTTTATGTCACTTTATGTCAAAAGCATACCTTGTATATGCCGTGTATTTTGCGCCTTTTTCAAGCGTCATGCTGTCAAATTCAGGCACGTTGCAGGCGTTAGGATAGCCTTGCGTTTCCATGCAAAACGCACTTTGATAACCGTACGTTTTCTTGCCTTTTATGCCGTCCAAGAAGTTGCCGGTATAGAATTGCATGCACTTTCTATCCGTATATACGCTCATCTCTATACCGCTGTTTTGCGAGTGGGCAGAGGCAACTTTTCTCACTCCGTTTCCGTTAAGAACGTAGTTGAAATCATACCCTTTTGCCACCTCGAGCATATGCTCGTTTGCCTTGATATCCTTGCCGATTTTCTTGGGTTTTGTGAAGTCAAAAGCGGTGTTTTTCACCTCTTTCAACTCGCCGTGAGGGATGAGTTCGTCATCGACAACGGTCACCTTGTCGGCGTCTATAAACACCTCGTGATTAAGCACCGTTTCAAATGTGCCGTCAAGGTTGAAATAGGCGTGATTTGTAAGTGAACAGAGGGTATTTTGGTCGCTAACCGCCTCGTACTTGAGTTCGAGCGCATTGTCGTTTGTAAGCGTATAAGTTACGCTCACTTGCAGATTTCCGGGGTATCCTTCCTCGCCGTCGGGTGACAATCTGGACATCTTTACGCTGTCGTCGCCGACGATTTGAGCAGTCCACATTCTTGAATCGAAACCGATTTTTCCGCCGTGCAAATGGTTGTTGCCGTCGTTCTTGAAAAGGTGATATTCTCTACTGTTTAGTGAGAATTTTGCACCGCCGATACGATTTCCTACCCTGCCGATAACCGCATTAAAATAGGGGTTTTCATCCCTAAATCCGTCGGGCGTATTAAAGCCTGCCACCACGTCAACGAGATTGCCGTTTTTGTCCTTTACGTACAATTTGAATATACGCGCGCCGAAAGTGATGAGTTCCACTCTCATTCCGTTGTCGTTTTCGATTGCATACGTTTCGATTCCGCTTTGGGTTTTATCGACGAAAAATGCTTTCATATTTCACCTCAGTATTCGTTGTTTTTATCGTTTTTTTCGTTATTTTTTATCGAAAATTATGTCATTTTCAGACCGTTTTTATGTCATTTTCACAAGGCTCTATATCATAAAAGAGTTCAAAATATCATAAAAACGATATTGCGCCGTTGGCGCAGTGATATTTGCCTGACGGCAAGTGATATTCTCGCTATGCGAGAGTGATATTTTTGGCGTGCGCCAAAAGTGATATTGCGCTACGGCGCAGTTGTGGATTATTTTGATGTGCGGCTTGCGCCTAGATTGCCACGTCACTTCGTTCCTCGCAATGACAACCACACCCGAGCGGTTACTTTCTTTTGAGGACGCAAAGCACCTCGACGTTGCTCGTTTGGGGAAACATATCGTAGGGGGTGATGCGCTCCACGGTATATGCGTCGGAGAGGATTTTCAAATCCCTTGCGAGCGTTTGGGGATTGCAGCTGACATATACGATAGTTGCAAAATTTGCCTTCTTTGCGCCTTCCAAAACGTCTTTGTCGCAGCCCTTTCTCGGAGGGTCGAGAATGAGTGCGGAGGGTTTTGAAGAAACCTTCTCTTCACCGAGAAAAAACGGTGAGGACGTGATTTCGTCTGGCAAATCGGCTTGGGCTTTTGATGCGGCTTTGTCCGCTTTTTCGCTCATATCGCGCATAAAATCGAGTGCGTCTGCGCAGACGTTGGTCACCCTGCCATCAAGTGAGAGCGATTTCATAAGCGCATTTGCGTTTTTGGTGGCATCGGGGACGATTTCGACTGCGGTGATTTTGCTATTTTTGAGTCTGGTTGCAATCTGCGCCGTCAAAAGACCTACGCCCGAATACAGTTCAACTATATCGCCGTCAAAGTCGGCAAGCACTCTGCATACGTCATCGTATATAGCGTCACGCACGTCGTTGTTGACTTGCAAGAAACTGAGCGGAGATACCACAGCCTCGAAAGTTCCGAGGTTCTGCTTGATTTCCTTTCCGTAAACGAGCCTTGCCTCGTCGCCGAAAATGGCGTTGGTATTCTTGGTGTTCTCACTGATATAGACCGCAACTTTGGGAAAATCCTCTTCGAGTTTTTGGCAAAGTGCGTCGAGATGCGGCACTCTTGAGCCGTTGATTACGAGAGTTACGGTGAGAGTGTCCAGCATTCTTGCCACAAGGTGTCTTAAAAGTCCTTTGCGAGATATCTCGTCATAGACGGAAATGGAATTGACGTTTGCCCACTCCGAAACATCCGCCATAAGCGTTGCCGCCCACTCGCCGTGGAGGGGACACCATTTCATAGGCACGACGCTGTGCGAGCGTTTTTCAAAGAACCCGAGCGTAACTCTGCCGCTCTTGCTCTTGTAGCCGAAAGGAAGGGATATTTTGTTGCGATACTCCCAATCGTTGAGGCGCACCACGTCGTCAACGACTACGTCGAGACCTGCGATTTTCCTAACTGCGTTCTGCACGGATTGCTTTTTGATTTCAAGTTGGCAATCTCTTGAAAGATGTTGCAAATCGCAACCGCCGCAACGACCGAAATACGTGCATTTGGGTTTTATCCTATCTTTTGAGACTGATAAAACTTCGATTAGGTCGGCAAAGGCATAATCCTTCTTTGCATGGCGCACTCTTGCACGGACGACTTCGCCCTTGATTGCAAACGGCACGAAAACGGCATAGGAATCGATTTTTACGATACCCTCGCCGTCGCTTGCAAAGTCTATAACTTCGCCTTCTATAACGTCGCCTTCATAAACCCTTAGCACTCTATCTTACCTTTCAAAGCCTTTTTGTAGTTGGTCATAAACTTGACTACTCTCTCGTAGCCCTTGCCCATATCAACGCCCTTTTCCGCCTCTTTCCCCACGTACCAACCGTAGAGGGCAAGCATATCTTTTCTTGCAGGCGAGAAAGGGAAACGCAATACGTAGCAATGCGCGGATTGGAAGAGGTTTTTGCCAACTCTATACTCGTTTTCAACGCCTGCTTTGTCGAGTGCTTTTGCCATTCTCTTTGCCTCGCCGAAACAGAGCGGATCCGTCATACCACCGTTGTTGTACATGGGCGGAAAATCGGGATTGAGCCAGTTGTATGGATCGCTTTCCTTGTAATACTTCCAATTTCTGAACGCTTTGCGAGATTTTTGTCCCGAGAAATAGCGCACCATAAACAAGTGCGTAAACGGGATGCGATACATAACCTCAAAGCTGAACGCACCGCTGATTGCGATGATTGCCACGGGTTTTGTTTTAAGTTCGGGCAAGCCGAGATTTTGTCTGTACTCCGGCACGGATGCCATGCAGCCCATACACGCCGCCATATGTCCGCCCGAAGAGTCGCCCGTGATTGTGATATTGTCCTTGTCAATGCCGTATTTATCCGCATTGTCGCAAAGGAAATTGTATGCGTCGGCGCAATCCTCGAGGTCTTTTGGGAAAAACACTTCGGGGCAAAGTCTATGGTCTATAACCGCCACGACTGCGCCCATAACCGCAAAACATCTTGCGTATCCGTCACGGCGCAAACGATTGTGTATCATCCAGCCGCCGCCGGGAATATCCATAACGAGCGGCGATTTTTCTGCTATCGGGCGAGACGGAAGATAGATGTCCATATGCAAATCCATTCCGTCCACGCTCTTATATACGACGTCCTTAATCACCTTAATTTCGTCGTTGAACGGCGTCCTTCCGTTGGGGATTGCTCTCGACTCTTCCACGACGTCGAAAACGTCCGCCATAAACGGACGGCGCATCATGCCGTATTCTTTTCTAAATTTCTTTTCAAGCCTCTTGTCGAGCGCTTTCATTGCGTGTTTGTTTGCCTTATACTCGGCTTTGAGGTCACGCACTTTTGAGCGATACTCGCCCATGCTCAAACTCTCGTCGTCGCCTGCCTCTACGACCTTGTTGACAAACTCCCTTTTGAGCGTTTTTTTGTCTCTTCTGTACCAAACGGCAAAGAAGTCTTTTTGTTCCGCCATAATTTCCCTCCTTACGTGCGAAAACTTGCCCTCGGCACGACGTCGTTAAAACGCCGCGCCGAACGCCTTAAATCATTATATTTTTAACCCAAATTATTTGCCTGCATAGACTTTTTTGAGTCTTGCAAATCTGGGAAGTCCGTTTTCAAGCGGAGCTTTTGCATCGCCTTGAATGAGCGGAAGTGCGTACTCGATAAACTCGTCGCTTACGTAAGTGCCGTCGTTGATAATCCACTCGAGAGGAACTTTCTTTTCGGTGTTTGCCGCAAGTTCGAGAGGCATAAGCACGTTTTTGCAAACGTAGTTGCCGTTTTCGTCCTTTTCACGCTTGAAGATGACCATTTTGTCCGTCTCGCCCTCGCATGCGCTCTTGACTGCGAATGCGCCTGCGTTGAACGCCTCTTCAACGTCGTTTCCTGACGCAAGGTGTGCGCCGCATCTTTGCATAAGGCTGAGTTCGATACCTCTCGTCTTATAGCCCGTTTTCTCTTTGATGAGGTTGGCAAGGATTGACGCAACGCCGCCGAGTTGTGCGTGTCCGAAACTGTCTCTTGCAGCCGCCGCGCCTACGCTTTCGCAAATGAGAGTGCCGTTCTTGTCGTGAATACCCTCGGAAACTACTGCGATGCACTTGTTGTTGTTTCTTGCGCATACTGCCTTGACGTCCTCGACGAATTTATCTACGTCGAAGTCGATTTCCGGCAAATAGATGAGGTCTGCGCCAAGTCCGTTTACTGCAGCCAAAGCAGCCGCCGCCGTGAGCCAGCCTGCATGTCTGCCCATAGCCTCGATGACGCATACCATAGGCGTGTCATAGACTTTTGCGTCGAGATTGACTTCCATAGTGGTGGTTGCGATGTATTTTGCCGCGCTTGCATAGCCCGGGCAATGGTCGGTGCCGTAAAGGTCGTTGTCGATGGTCTTGGGAACGCCCACTACGTTGCACTCATAGCCTACGGATTGCAAATACTTGCTGATTTTGTTGCAAGTGTCCATGCTGTCGTTGCCGCCGTTGTAGAAGAAATAGCGCACGTTGTATTTTTTGAACACTTCCAAAATACGCTTGTAATCGGTATCGTCAACGGACGCGTCTTTGAGTTTGTAACGCACCGAACCGAGCGCCGAGGACGGCGTGTATTTGAGCAATTCGAGTTCTTTTGCATCCTCTTTGGACATATCGAAGAATTTTTCGTTGAGAAGTCCGACGATGCCGTGTTCCAGACCGTAAACTGCCGTGATGTTGTCTTGTTTGAGAGCCTCGGTAAATACGCCTGCCGCGCTGCTGTTGATAACGGACGTAGGGCCGCCGCTTTGTCCGAACATACATGCGCCTTTCAAGTTTTTCATGTTATCTCCTTTTCGCTTTTGCGATTCCGCTTTGTGCGGATGTATATATGTTTTTTTGTTTTTGGTTTTATCTGCTGATGATTTGTGCGAGTTGATAGAGTTTTTCGTCAAAGCCTTTCTTGCAAGCAAGAGCCTCGATGACCGTCGTATCGAAGATTTCGCCGCCTTTGATGCCTATAACTCTGCCGCTTTGTCCGCATTCGACAAGTTCCACCGCTCTGCACGCCATTTTTGCCGCAAGAACTCTGTCCTCAACCGTCGGAATGCCGCCTCTTTGCATCCATTTGAGCGCCATGTGGTTGACACGTCTGCCCGTTGCGTCGCTTATCTTTTGGGTAAGTTCGTCGGTAAGCTCCGTCTTGCCTTCCGCAAGAACGATGATGGATGAAGATTTGCCTTTGTCAAAGCCTTGTTTGATGGTTTGCGCAACTTCGTCAACGTCCGTGGGAACTTCGGGTACGATTACGTATTCCGCACCGCCTGCGACTGCGCTGTTGAGGGCGATGTTGCCGCACTCTCTGCCCATGACTTCCAAAATCATGATTCTGTCGTGGGAAGTGATTGTGTCGCGCAATTTGAGGATTGCGTCAACGACGGTATTGCACGCCGTGTCGAAACCTATCGTCGAGTCCGTATAGCCCATATCGTTGTCGATTGTGCCGGGGATGCCGATGACGTTGAGGGGCGTGTTTTCGTGCATTGCCTCCATGCCTCTGAACGAGCCGTCGCCGCCGATGACGATAAGGTTGTTGATGCCCTTGGAAAGAAGGTTGTCAACCGCTTTGAGCATGACGTCCTTGTCCTTAAATTCTGGGCATCTGGACGAGCGCAAAATCGTGCCGCCTGCGTGTACGCAGTTGGATACGGATGAGTATTCCATTTTGAAAATTTCGTCGTTGACAAGACCTTTGTAGCCGTGCTTTACGCCATAGACTTCGTAGCCTTGATTGAGTGCGTAACGCACGCATGCACGCACGCACGCATTCATGCCGCTGGCGTCGCCGCCGCTTGTAAGCACTGCAACTTTTTTGATTTCGGAATTGTTTTTTGCCATATTGGTAACCTCTATGTGAAAAGTTTTATTTTCTTGCGAAAATGTATTCTCGCGGAGCGAGAGTGATATTGCGCCTTTGGCGCAGTGATATTTGCGCTACGCGCAAGTGATATTTTTGGCTTGCGCCAAAAGTGATATTGCGCCGCAGGCGCAGTTGTAGAATATTCCGAGCAAAAATCGTCGCTGTGGCAACGGCAACACGCACCTGTGCGCATTGCCTTAGCCACACTAGATTTATTGCTCT
>DBJV01000070.1 GCA_002297185.1 Christensenella sp. UBA767 | reverse complement strand
AAAATGCCCCTAACCGAGTGGGGTGAGAAATGCCGGCGTGTCCGGAAAGAGGGGGTTATTTATTTTAAGGAGTTACGACGATACTTCTTATATCTTTTTCGTTCTCGAGCGTGAAATAAGCCCAAATACAAAACCGCACACTATTACGGTGGTCAATCCTGCCGAAACAGCGGTCATTCCACCCGTGATTGCGCCCAAAAATCCGTCCTTTTGCACGCCTTCGAGCGCACCTTTTGCAAGATTTGAGCCAAATCCCATAATGGGTATCGTAACGCCCGAACCTGCAAATTCCTTCATCGGCTCAAATGCGCCGCATACTTCCAGCACAACGCCAATAAGCATATACGTCACGAGAATGCGTGCCGACGACATTTTTGTTTTGTTGATGAGTATTTGTCCGAGCATACACACCGCTCCGCCCACAGCAAACACTTTGAGATAATCGAGAAATATATCCATAATTCACCTTAAATTTCCAACGACATTAACAATCAATAGATAAGTCCGTTTAGAATACTCCTTAACTCGCACATAGTGCGAATATCACTTGTGCGTAGCACAAATATCACTGCGACGTAGTCGCAATATCACTTGCTAAAGGCGAATATCACTCTACAGCAATTGCTCTATTTCCAGCGTTACGGCATGCGCAATGCCGGGGATAGTCTCTTTTTGGAGAGGTGTATCTTTATTGAGTAGCGCGCCAGTTGGTACGATAAGCACTCTTTTGAGTTCTCCACGCTGCATTTTTTTGAGAATATAGCCGTTGAATGCGGTATTTACACACCCTGCACCCGAGCCGCCCTGATACGTCTTTTGTTCGGGCGTAAAGTAACTCGCGCCGCAATCCATATAGTATTTTGGCAAAAAATACCCTTCTTTTGACAGCAAATATTCAAGCGTTTGCTTGCCGAATCGTCCCAAATCCCCCGTGAAAATGCCGTCGTAATAATCGAACGACCGTCCGCTTTCCTTGAAGTGCGTAAGAATCGTATCGCAAGCGGCAGGAGCCATAGCCGCACCCATATTCGCCTCATCGTCTATGCCGAGGTCGATAACTCGCCCGAGCGTTCCACCCGTAACTTTCACGCAATACGCATTAGGCTTGAGATAGTCGTTGTTTTCATTTTCAAAATTGCTTTCAATGATATTCGACTTCTCTTTATTGATGATTTTCTTCTGCTTTTCAATGCTTTTCTTGTATTTTTGCAGCGTTTTTTCGTCAATATTCATACCTTCGTCAATCGCAATGATATCGTCCTCATACACCCTTTCGTTGATAAGCTGCGGTTTCTGACTGCTCAAAACTGTGCAACCTGCGCCCGTAACCGTCCATTGTGCCGTTGGCGTACGCTGATTGCCAAGTTCCAGCGGAAAACGATATTGCCTTTCCGCCGAGGCAAAGTGGCTTGACGTGGAGCAAGTCACGTTGTTTGCATATCCGCCCGATATGAGCATTGCGCCGACTATTAGACTTTCGCTGAACGTCGAGCAAGCGTTGTATAATCCGAGGAAAGCCGACGGAAAATTGCGTGCGGCAAGCGACGTTGCCGACAATTCGTTGAGCAAATCGCCGCCGAGCATAATGTCGATATCCTCTCTTTTCAGTCCCGCTTTCTTGATTGCGCCGCTAACTGCGTCTCGTTGCATCTTGCTTTCGCACTTCTCGTAGGATTTTTCGCACCATAAATCGTTGTCAAGCACAATATCGAAACAATTTCCGAAATTGCCATCTCCCTCTTTTGGACCTACGATTGTAAATCCGCTCTTGATATACACGGGTTTTGAAATCTCAAAAGTTCGCATTTTGCACCTCACATCACGAAATAGCCGATAAATCCGACCACAAAACTCGCCACCACGCCGAAAACGATAATCGGACCTGCGATAACGAACATCTTTGCGCACACGCCGAAGAACACGCCCTCGCGATTGTATTCCATAGCCGGCGAAACCACGGAGTTTGCAAATCCCGTAATCGGAATAATAGAGCCTCCGCCTGCAAAATGCCCGAGTTTGTCGTAAAGTCCGAGTGCGGTGAAAAGACTTCCGAGGAAAATCATCACGCAACTTTCCCACGTCGCAACGTCCTTTTTGCTCATATCCTCAAAAATCAACTTGATAATATCGCCGATTCCCTCGCCGATACAGCAAATAATGCCGCCCACGAGAAACGCAGCGAGCATCGTGCGCAACATAGGCGACTTCGGAGCATTCTCTTTTACGTACTTTTGATACTCTTTCCTATCTATCATACATTTTCCTTTTTCGCGCCCTTATCCTCGGATTTTGCGGATTTTTCAACGTCGAAAAGAGGGTCTTGTCTTATACCCTCCACGTTCGGATTATCCTTGAAATAAACCTCTTTATCTTCGACGTTTTTGGAAAAGAGCGCGTCCATACGGCATAATCCTTGCCACAAATCGCGCTTTTTAATCACCTAGAGCAAAAGTCGTCGCCGTGGCAAAGACAACTCACAAGTTCATTGTCTAACGCCACGCTAGCCTTATTGCTCTACTACCGCGCAACCGATACACG
>DBJV01000063.1:4387-11710 GCA_002297185.1 Christensenella sp. UBA767 | reverse complement strand
TTTAGAGGAGTTACGACTGTCCATGTCTTTAAGCAATAAGTCACCGTGCTGCAAGGCGTAGGGGCATTTGAAAGAATAGGTGTGCTGCACAAGTTTTGCGTCGTCCGTCTTTTCGCCCGTTTGGGTGTGCGTAATCTCGCCTACGATGAAAAGTTTGTCGTCAACGCTCTCGTCAGGGGAGAGGACTCGCAAAACGTCGCCCGTTTTGAAACGGTTGCGCATTTCCACCGTCACAACGCCGTCCGAGTAGTCGAGAACGACGGCGGTGAAGATATATTTTTCTGCGGATTGTCCCTCGTCCATACACACGGTGTTGAGGTTGTCTCCGTCAAAATATGCGTCGGTGTAGGTGCGGTGAGCAACGGTTTCGAGGCGTGTTTCGAGTGCGTCAACGTCGTCAATGCGACCTGTGGATAAATACTCGTCAATCGCCTTGCGATAAGCGCACGCCACCGTAGCGACGTAAAATTCGCTCTTCATACGACCTTCCACTTTGAGTGAAACGATGCCCGATTGCGCAATCTCGGGGATATGGCGCAAAAGTCGCAAATCGCGGCTGTTCATAAAATACGTGCCTCTCTCGTCTTGCTCAATGTCGAGGGGTTTGCCCTCGTGACGTTCCGTCTCCGTTATGCGATATCCCCAGCGGCAAGGTTGTATGCACGCGCCTCTGTTTGCGCTGCGATTGCTGAAATAAGAGGAAAGCAAACAACGTCCGCTGTAACTCATGCACATTGCGCCGTGTACGAACGCCTCAAGTTCCATATCCGGCACGGCGTTGTGAATTGCAAGTATTTCGTCATAGCCGAGTTCGCGAGCAAGCACCACGCGTTTTACGCCCATGCTTTGCCAAAATTTGACGGCAAGCAGGTTGGTGGTGTTGGCTTGGGTGGAGAGGTGTATGGTAAGATTGGGCGCAACTTCTTTGCAAAGCGTAACGAGACCTATATCGCTTATAAGTACTGCGTCTGCGCCGACTTTTTGCAAAAATTCAAAGTAGGCTTTTGCCTTTTCGAGGTCGGAATTTTTGGCAAAGATGTTGACCGTAACATAGACTTTCTTGCCCAATGCGTGAGCAAAATTTATGCCCTCTATCATCTCATCTTCTGAGAAGTTGTCCGCAAAGGCACGCAAAGAAAACTGCTTGCCGCCGATATACACGGCGTCCGCACCGAAGTGGAAAGCAATTTTGAGTTTTTTGAGATTGCCTGCAGGCATCAATAGTTCAAGCATAAGTCAAATAATGTCGTTTTTGTCGCAATAAAGCGTTTATCAATGCAAATCGGCATTATAAAATGCCGATTTCAACAAATATCGATTAGTCTGTGATGATAGGAATCTTTGCCAAATACACGATGTCGTCACGGTTTGCCGCATCGCCCTCCGCAAGTACGAAAGCCTTTTTGTAGATAATTCCGCCTGCGAGGTTCACGATTTGCTCAAGACCTTTGAGGCTGCCGCCCGTGGACACGACGTCATCGACGATTGCCACTTTCTTGCCTTTGAGAAGGTCTGCGTCGTGCTTGGATAAATACAGAGTTTGAGTGCCGCCCGTGGTGATGGATTGCACGCTCGTTTCGATACCGTCCTGCATATAGAGTTTTTTGGACTTGCGGCATACGGCGTAATATTTTTGTCCGAGTTCGCGCGCGATAACGTGCGAAAGTTGCAAGCCTTTGGACTCTGCGGTAAGCACTATGTCGCAACCGTGGAGAAGTTTTGCAAGTTCTTTTCCGCAATGCTCGGTCATCTCTTGATTGCCGTGCAGGTTGAAAAAGCAAATGCTGATTCCGTTGGGGAGCGGAAGTATAGGCAAGTCGGCTTTGTAGCCTTTGATGTCAACGGTGTAAAATCTGTCCATTGTTTCCCTCTGATGTTTGACTGAGTTTTTATTATAATCCGTATGCGGACAATTATCAAGTTATTTATCCGTCGGTGGTTGGTTATTTTTGTTGTAGTCGGTGAGTTTGACCTTGTTTTCGTCCTTGTCCAGCACGTACGTGTTGTCGAGTTGCGAACGCAAATCGCCCACGACGCTTTGGATATATTCCTTGCGGAGTTTTGCTTGTTCGGCTTTTTCCTCTTCGGTAAGCCCGACGGTCTTTGCCTTTTTTGCCAGTTCGTTTATTCTTGCAATGTTCATAATGCGCCTCTTATATATATATTGTTATTGCGCGTCCGTGCGCCAGTCGATAGGCGTTTGCCCATGCTTTTTGAGGAATTCGTTGCACTTGGAGAAATGCTTGCACCCGAAAAATCCTGCGTACGCAGACAACGGAGATGGGTGAGGACATTCCAAAATCAAGTGTTGCGGATTGGTTATCAACGCCTTTTTGGAGCGAGCGTTTGCGCCCCAAAGCATAAACACGATAGGCTCTTTGCGCGCGTTGAGTTTTCGTATAATGCTATCCGTCAGCACTTCCCAGCCCATACCTCTATGCGAGTTGGGTTGCCCTTCGCGCACGGTGAGTACGGTGTTGAGAAGAAGTACGCCTTGCTTTGCCCAGTTGACGAGATACGGAGACGTGTTTTTCACGCCCACGTCGTCCTCGATTTCCTTGAATATGTTGACAAGCGAGGGCGGAGCAGGGACGTTCGGTTTTACCGAAAAGCACATGCCGTGAGCTTGTCCTTCGCCGTGATAGGGGTCTTGTCCCAAAATCACCACTTTCACCGCCTCGTAGGACGTTGCTTTGAGCGCGTTGAAAATGTCGTGCATGTCCGGGTAAACCGTATGCGCACGATACTCTTGCGCCAAAAATTTGCGCAGATTTTGATAACTTTCGCTCTCAAAATCCTCTTTCAGTATTCCGTCCCAACTGTTTCCTATATTGACCATATCCATATTATACCACATTTTTTTGATTGCGCAAGGTATATAAACACACGCTTTTCGCCATACTATAATCAAATCCGCTCAAACGGATAACCCGAGGCGCAACGCCTCAAAATAAAAGGAGATATTTATGGCAAAAACAAATTCAACTGTCAAACAAACCAAGAAATCCGAAGGCTGCAATTGCGGCGAACCGAAAGTAGAAAAGACGACGAAATCTCGCGCTAAGAAGAGTATTTCTGACTGCAAAGACTGCAAGTAAAAACGCGCTAAATCGCGAATAACTGCGTCAGAGCCACTTGTCCATCCAGTCACGTACGCTTATGTACGTTAGGCTGTCTGTCCAAGTGGCTCTTTCTTGTTCTTCATCGATTTATCGCGTTTTTAACAAGTGGAATTAGGGTTGCCGTGCGAACAGTCCTTTCTTGTTCTTCATCTGTTTATCGCGTTTTTAATAATCGTGTTTTTAATATAGGGAAATTAGGGTTGTCATTAGAGGGGCTTTTCCTTGCTCTTCATCTAAATATCGAAGTTTTGCAAACGCGCTAATAAGCGGTTTTTAATTTTCTCTACCCAGCAAATAGTCTGTCGATACGTCAAAGAAGTCTGCCAAACGAACGATATAGGTTGCCTTGGGTTCGTTGATGCCACGCTCCCAGTAGTCAATAGCCTTTTGGCTAACGCCGATTTTTTGAGCAAGCACACTTTGTGAAAGGTTTTTCTCTTGTCTCAATTCTTTTATTCGTTCAGCACATATCATAAGCGAATTTTAGTAGAAAACTTCTCAAAAATCTTTACAAAGAAGAAATCTTCTTATAGAATGTTGTTTGGAGGTTGTTATGGGTTATGAATATTACTGTTTTCGGACATTCTTCGTTTATATCTAATCTTGGGGACGAGGAAAAAGTATTAAGTTTATTAACTAAAATATCAAACGGCGATCAATTGAACCTTTATTTTGGCGGATACGGGAATTTTGACGGATTTGTAAAAAAATGCGCGAAAAAATATAAAGAATTACACCCTGATACGAGATTGATTTTTGTTACGCCTTATATAAATAAATGGTTAAAGGATAGGGAAGATTATCTAAATGAAGAATATGACGAGATAGTTTATCCCGAAATAGAGAATGTGCCGTTGAAATTTGCCATATCAAAACGAAACGAGTGGATGATAAAGAATGCAGATTATGTTTTACTGTATGTAACAATTGACTTTGGCGGTGCTTATAATGCCTTGAAATATGCAAAAGTACATAAAAAGCCGTATTACAATTTTGGCAATGCGGATATAACCTAATAAAAATTGTTTTGTAAAACGGCGCGAGTGAGATGAAGAACAAGAAAGAGCCGTCCGAGTGGCAACCCTAATTTACTAATCGTAAATGAGTTGAAAATCGGACGGCTCTGCCGTAGTTATTCGCTCGCTCGCACTGTTTTTACTCGTGGTCGGGAAGAGCGTCGATCTCTGCGGTCGATTGGCGTTCGCCGATCTTCATATCGTCGAGAGCGTAGGTTTTGACGTCGAAACTGCCGTCTTTGAGCATAACTTTCACTCGGGCGGTTTGTTTGATGAGGTCGTTGGATTCAACCGTGCCTTCGCCGTCGGGAGTTTTGACTTTGCTGCCGACTTTGGGCATAAGTTTATACACTTCGCTGTAATAGGCGTTTTCGTACTTCAAGCAGCACATAAGTCTGCCGCAAACGCCGCTGATTTTTTGCGGATTGAGACTTAAGCCTTGCACTTTTGCCATTTTTATGGACACTTTTTCAAAGTCGGGCAAGTGGGTGGTGCAGCAGCAGGGACGTCCGCAAGGAGCAAGTGCGCCGCGCATTTTGGTGTCGTCACGCTCGTAAATTTGGCGGAGTTCTATACGCACTTTGAATATGGACGCAAGCACGCGCACGAGTTCTCTAAAGTCAACTCTGCCTTCTGCGGTGAAGTAGAAGATGAGTTTGGAGCGGTCAAAAGTGTATTCGGCATCGACAAGTTTCATATCGATGTTCATTTCCGCAACTTTCTCGCGTATGACTTTGAGAGCATGCTCTTTGTCTTGCTTGTTTTTTTCCACCTTTTTGATATCTTCGGGGGTGGCTTTGCGTACGACGGGTTTCAAGGGTTGCACGATTTCCTTTTCGTCAACGTCCTTGTTGGGAATGGTGCAGGTGGCGTATTCCAAACCGCGCGCCGTCTCCACGATAACGCCGTCGCCTTCGCTAAATTCGATACCCTTTGGATCGAAATAGTACACCTTGTTGGTGTTTTTGAATTTTATTCCGACAATTATTGCCATTTGTGTCTAACCTCCAATATAGAGAAGAGCAAGTCGTCTATCGTCGCAATTGTGCTGACGTTGAGGGCGAGTTTTTTGCGCACGGCGTTGATTTTGAGGATAATCTCCGCAATGGCGCGCTCGCTGTATCGACCGCTCAAATTTATTATGTCCTCGCTTACGTGTTTGGACAACATCATTTTTTCGTTTTGTTTGCATACGAGCATATCTCGCAAAATAATTGAGAGAACGTCCAAAAATCCTTGGATATCCTCTTGCGTTGAGATAATTCCGTCCACCTTAACAACGTCGTTGCTGCGTGTAAGGTTGTTGAGGACGTAAAGCGCGCTCTTGTACAAATCGGCGTACTTGGGGGAAGTGGCGATTTTGCGAGCTTTGCCCAATTGCCCCTCGCTGCAGGCGGCGGCAATCGCGCTCATTTCCTTGTCCAAACCGAGCGCAAGCATCGCCTCATATACGACGTCCTCGTCGAATATATCTACGTATATCTCTCTCGTGCGCGACTTTATGGTGTCGAGCATGCCTGCCTCGTTGGCGACTCCGAGGAAAATCGTCACGTCCGACGGCGGCTCTTCGAGAGTTTTGAGGAGCTTGTTTTGCGCCTGCACGTTCATCAAATCCGCTCTATGCACAAAATAAAGTTTGCGCCCCGAAAGCGACTTGACCGAAACCGTGTCCAAAAGCCCTTCGATGTCCTCAACCTTGATTTTGTCTTTGACGGGGTAGAGGTGATAGATATCGGGATGGTTGTTGTGCAGCACCTTTTTGCACTCTGCGCAATCGAGGCAAGCCTCGTGCGATACGCAATACACGTTCGCCGCCGTAAGCATAAAAAGTTCATCCACGATTTCGTCGTCGGGAGACACCACCATATAGGCGTGGCCAAGCCCCGTCTTTAAATCGCTGCTTATCAGCGAAAACGCTTTTGACGCGCGCAAAGATTTTTCAAAGGTGATTTCGTTCACTTTATAGCACCTCTTTCTCTCAATGCCTGAATTATCTTTTGAGAGGTCACGTTTTTATCAAAATCGGGTTTTATACGTACAAAACGACCGTTTGAATGCTTGATTTCGTTATCAAAGCCCTCATATACTCTATCGAAAAACTCGTTGGATTCTTGCTCCAATCTGTCGTCGGGCATTCTGAAAGTGCGCCAAGATTCGCTCGGTTTTAGGTCGAGGAAAATGGTGATATCGGGCAGACAACCGTCTATTGCGTTTGCGTTAATTTGCCAAATTTTATCCGCGCCCATACCTCTTCCGTAGCCTTGGTAGGCAACCGAACTGTCAACGTATCTGTCGCATATTACGAGTTTGCCCTCGGCGAGTGCAGGCTTGATGACTTCACGCACGAGTTGCGCGCGGCTGGACGCATAAAGATACGCCTCCGTCACGTCCGTCATCGCCGTGTTTTGCGGATTGAGAATGACCTTGCGGATTTGCTCGCTGATGTCCGTACTTCCCGGCTCGCGAACATAGACCGCCTCTTGAGAAGTGGAGTCGAGATAGTTTTTGAGTAGTTTGAGTTGCGTGGATTTTCCTACGCCTTCGCAACCTTCGAATGAAACAAACATAATGCCTCTTCCTGTTTTGATTGAATTATTGTAGCACAAAGCGAGCCTTGTGTCCACACTTAGCGGTTTATTGCAGCGTTACTATTTTGCCCAAGTGTAGTTTTGACGGAGAATGTAATAGTCTTTGGTAAGTTCTTCCGTACTTCTCGTATCGTTGCCGTTGACGTTGAAATTCTTGATATGCGGAATTATGCAATCTACGAGCGTTTGATTTACGGTGTAGTTCTCGGAATTGTGTCTTGCCCAAATCGTCGAGATTTCCTCTTCCGTCATGGTGAGATAATTGGCTTGTTGCCACATATAATCGACGTCGCCCTTGTAGTTGAACAATCCCCAAGAGGAGTGTTCTGCGGCGTGCTTGAAGTTCCAAGTAGTGAAGTTCCAGCCGAGGTCGCAATAAAGCTCTATTGCGCCGTCCCAAGCCTCTTCGTCCGTTTGAGTGGAAGTGCGCGAGCCGCCCCATTTGTTGGCTTTGTCGCTGTGGGCGTCGCCCCATACGTTAAATTCGCCAATCAAAATCGGCACGTTGTAATCCTTTGCGGAATTGTTGTCGTTGATAAGACTTGCGTAATACGCGTCGTTGGGAATGCCGTTGCTCGCCCAATTGTAGTGGTGATA
>DBJV01000063.1:0-4302 GCA_002297185.1 Christensenella sp. UBA767 | reverse complement strand
CAAGATTCCATACAAATCACGTGCTTGGAATCGACTTCGCGGATTGCCTTGTAAAGTTCGTCGTGATATGCGGCTGTCGTAGTATCCGTAAGTTGCCCCACGAGCGGATATTTTATGCCCGGCTCGTTGATAAGGTCGTACATCGCAACGGTCTTGTTGTCCTTGTATCTTTGAGCGATTGCAACCCAAATTTCTTTGGTCTTTTGACGGCAGGTTTCGCCGATGTCGTTGTCTTTCCACAAAAGTCCGCCGTTTGAATTGGCAATATCGCCCGTATGGTCGTTTCCGCTTTGAGAGCCTACTGCGCCGTGCATATCGAGTATTGCGTAAAGTCCGTGCTTTTGGCACATTTGAATAGCCCAATCGAGACGAGCAAATCCGCTTTCTTGAATTTGCAAATCCTTAAAAGGCGTGCGCACGTATTCGTTTGTGCTTGTATCGAGCATTACGGCGTTGGTGCGATTGAGGTAGGTGAAGGGGATACGCACGCAGTTGAACCCGAGGTTTGCGATGTTTTCAAAATCCGCCTCCGTCACCCAGTTGTCCATATACACGTCGAGAAGGCGATTCATGCCGTCAAGCCCGAATCTGTTTGCAAGCGACAGCATCATATCGATTTGCCCGTACTCGCCGCCGATGTCGGTGGGAACGAGCCAACTCTCTTGCACCAGCCAACCGCCGAGATTCGTGCCGTAAAGACCTATCGCATTGCCCTCGCCGTCCACGATTTTCACGCCTTGCGTCTGAACGTATCCGTTGCCTTTTGCCGAATCGTCGTTGCATGCGCAGAGTGCAAGAGTGCAAAACGCCAATATAACCGCCAAAAGCACAAAACCAACTTTTTTCATAACATACCCCTATATTTTTTAACTAAAAATCATTTTAACATTTAATTTTTCCAAAATCAATATTTACAGCGCTAAATCGCGCCTAACTTCGTCAGGTCAGTCCGATAGTCAACTCATTTACGCTTAGTAAATTAGGGTTGCCTCTCGGACAGCCCTTCCTTGTTATGCATCCATTTATTGCTGTAAAAACAAGTTATAAGGTTAGGCGGCAACACGCTTTCTCTTACCACTTGACAACAGCGGTATTTAGGTATTAAACTAAATATTATTATTTTTTAGAGTATAGGAGTGCTTAAAGTTTATGGACTATAAGCAAATTGAATCGAAGTGGCAAAAGAAGTGGGCGGAAACGGGACTTTATAAGTTCGACCGCTCCAAAGTCGATAAAAAATATTATTGTCTCGAAATGTTTTCTTATCCCTCGGGCGCAAAACTTCACGCAGGACATTGGTACAATTACGGACCTGCAGACACGTTTGCGCGCTTTAAGAGAATGCAAGGTTACGAAGTGTTCCAGCCGATGGGCTTTGACGCATTCGGTTTGCCTGCGGAAAACTACGCCATAAAGACGGGTATTCATCCCCAAGAAAGCACTCTCAAAAACATCGAAACGATGGAGAACCAACTCAAACGCATCGGCGCAATGTACGATTGGGATTACGAGATTAAAACTTGTATGCCCGATTACTACAAGTGGACGCAATGGATGTTTTTGCAACTCTACAAAAAAGGCTTGGCATATCGCAAAGAGGCGCCCGTCAACTGGTGTCCGTCCTGCAACACCGTGCTTGCCAACGAACAGGCGCAAGGCGGCATTTGCGAAAGATGCGGCAGTCAAGTCACTCACAAAAATCTCAATCAATGGTTTTTCAAGATAACCGCTTATGCGGACGAATTGCTTGAAGGTCTTGACAAGCTCGATTGGCCGGAAAAAACCAAACTTATGCAAAAGAACTGGATTGGCAGAAGTTACGGCGGCGAAATCGAATTTGCAGTCAAAGGCAAAGATATCACTTTCAAAGTGTTCACAACGAGAGCGGATACGATTTTCGGCGTAAGTTACGTCGTTCTCGCTCCCGAAAGTCCGCTCGTTGACCTCGTGGTAACTCCCGAGCAAAAAGAGGCTGTCGAGGCTTACAAGGAAAAGAGCGCAAAGGCAACCGAAATCGACCGCTTGTCCTCAACGAGAGAAAAGACGGGCGTGCTTACAGGCTCTTACGCAATCAACCCCATCAACGGCAGAGAAGTACCTATTTTGGTTGCGGACTACGTTATTGCAAGTTACGGCACGGGCGCGGTTATGGGCGTTGCTGCTCACGACGAGCGTGACTTCGTGTTTGCTCAAAAACTCGGTTTGCCCGTTGAGAGAGTCATCAAAGGCAAAGACGGACAAAACGACGAATTGCCTTTCTGCGAATACGGCATTCTCTGCAACAGCGGCGAATTTGACGGTATGACCAGCGAGGAAGGCAAACTTGCAATCCTCAAAAAACTCGAAAGCATGGGCAAGGGCGGTCTCAAGACCAACTACCGTTTGCGTGACTGGCTCGTAAGCCGTCAACGTTATTGGGGCGCGCCTATCCCCATTATCCATTGCGACCATTGCGGCGACGTACCCGTTCCCGAAAAGGATTTGCCCGTACTTCTTCCGCACAACGTCAACTTCACGCCCGACGGCGAATCTCCGCTCAAAAAGTGCAAAGAGTTTGAAGATACAGTTTGCCCGATTTGCGGACGTCCTGCAAAACGCGACGCGGACACGCTCGATACGTTCGTATGCTCGAGTTGGTATTTCTTGAGATACCCCGACGCACACAACGCGGACAAGCCGTTTGACAGCGAGTGGATAAACAAGATGCTCCCCGTTGACAAATACATCGGCGGCGCGGAACATGCTTGCATGCACCTTTTGTACGCTCGTTTCTTCACCAAGGCGTTGAGAGATATGGGCTATCTCAACTTTGACGAACCCTTCCTCTCGCTCGTTCACCAAGGCACCATTTTAGGTCCGGACGGCAACAAGATGTCCAAATCTCGCGGCAACGTGGTATCTCCCGACGACAGCATTTCCAAATTCGGCGCAGATATATTCAGAGTATATCTCATGTTCGGATTCAACTATATCGAGGGCGGTCCGTGGAACGAGAACGGTCTTGATTCAATCAATCGTTTCTTCGACAGAGTGGAGCGCATCGTCAAGAAATGCTACGAGGTCAATTTTGAGGAAAAACCGCTCGGTAAGGCGGAAAAAGAACTCAATCGCGTGCGCCACAACACCATCAAGTGCGTGACCAACGACCTCGGCATATTCTCTTTCAATACGGCGGTTGCTCGTCTTATGGAATTTGTCAACGCAATCTACGCCTACGAAAGCGCGGTTGACAAGAAGAACGCAATTTACAAGGATTGCGCAAAAGACCTCGTGTTGTTGCTTGCTCCGTTTGCTCCGCACTTTGCAGAGGAACTTTGGGAAATGCTCGGGCAAGAATACAGCGTGTTCAACCAATCCTATCCCAAATTCGATCCGTCCGCAATGGTGCTTGACGAGGTAGAACTTGCAGTGCAAATCAACTCCAAACTCCGCGGCAGAGTGGTAGTGCCAAGCGGCGCAAGCAAGGAAGAAATCGAAAAGGCTGCACTTGAAACCGTCAAGGATCAACTTAGCGGCGCACCCAAGAAAATCATCGTGGTGCCGGGCAGACTCGTAAACATCATAGCATAAGCGCATAGCGCACAAAAATAGACAATAAAATCATTCAGAGGGATATATGTTAGACCTTATCAGAATCAGAAACAACCCGCAAGAAGTCGTTGACGCTCTTGCAAAAAAAGGATATAAAGCGGACTTTACCGACGTAATCAAGTGGGACGACGAAAGAAAAGCCACGATTACGCAAATCGAGCAACTCAAAGCGCAAAAGAACAAAGTTTCCGCACAAATCCCCGTTCTCAAAAAAGAGGGACAACCCGTCGAGCCTATCTTTGACGAGATGAGAAAACTCGGCGACGAGATTGCCGCAGGCGACGCCAAAATCAACGAACTTATCGCCAAAATCAACGATACGCTCGCTTGCATGCCCAACATTCCCGACGAGGATTTGCTCCCCGGCGAGAAGGAAAACAACAAGGTCATCAAAATCGTGGGCGAACAACCCAAATTCGATTTTCCGCTCAAAAATCACGTGGATATCTGCACCGACCTTGGTATGATAGACTACGAAAGAGGCGTAAAACTCTCGGGCAACGGTTTTTGGATTTACAGAGGCGTTGGCGCACGTTTGGAATGGGCATTGCTCAACTACTTCGTTGACGAGCATCTCAAAGACGGTTACGAATTTATCCTTCCGCCTTACCAACTCGGCTACAATTGCGGATTCGGCGCAGGTCAATTCCCCAAATTCAGCGACGAGGTGTATTGGCTCGATTGCGACGAGGACAGAAAGCGCAACCGCTT
>DBJV01000035.1:2932-9610 GCA_002297185.1 Christensenella sp. UBA767 | reverse complement strand
TATTGCATTTAAGGAGTTACGGTGACACTTATTTATACTTCTTACAAAAAGTTTGTCATTGAGATGAAGAACAAGAAAGCGTGCGTCCGATACAAAACCCAACGTACATTGCTTTGTACCAAAAAGTGCGCAAATGAGATAAAGAGCAAGGAACCGCGCATCTGAGGCAAAACCAAGCGTACTATGCGTACGCGATTTTGAATCAGATGTGCGGTGACGACGCTATTTGCTCATTTGCACACTTTTTGGAGGTTCCAGATGCGTTGAGCATACTCCTCCACAGCCCTGTCCGCTGCGAAAAAGCCTGCTTTGGCGATGTTGACGAGAGACATACGATTCCAAGTCTCTTTGTCTTGATACGTTGCGTTGACTCGCTCTTGTGCGGCAGAATAGCTGTCGAAGTCGGCAAGCACCATGTAGCCGTCGGGTTGACCGCCACGACCGATGGTGAGCGAATCGGCAATTTCACCGAAAGAGATGCCGCCCACGCCTTGACGGAGTGTGTCGATGAGGCGTTTGATGCGAGGATTGGTCTGATAGTAGTGCGAGGGGTTGTAGCCTTGTTTCCAAAGAGCCTCAACTTCGTCGGCAAGCATACCGAAGAGGAAGATGTTGCCGTCGCCTACTTCTTGGTGAATCTCGACGTTTGCGCCGTCGAGAGTGCCGATTGTGAGCGCGCCGTTGATCATGAACTTCATGTTGCCCGTGCCGCTCGCCTCTTTGCCTGCGAGAGAAATTTGTTCGCTGACTTCCGCCGCCGGCATAATGATTTCGGCAAGGGTTACACGATAGTTTTCAAGGAAAACGACTTTGAGTTTGCCCTTGATGTCGGGATCATTGTTGACGAGGTTGCCAAGAGCGCAGATAAAGCGGATGATTTGCTTTGCCATATAGTATGCGCTTGCAGCCTTTGCGCCGAAAATGAACGTGCGCGGTTGGATGTCGAGATTGGGATTTTCCTTCAATCTCAAATACAAATCAAGGATGTTGAGCGCATTGAGAAGTTGACGCTTATATTCGTGCAATCTCTTGACTTGGACGTCGAAAATGCTGTCGGGATCGACCGCGACGTTATTGTGTTCGAGAATGTACTTGGCAAGATCCTCTTTGTTGGCGTGCTTGATTGCGGCAAGTCTGTCGAGGACTTGTCTGTCGCCCATATACTTTTGCAAATCTTGCAAAGCGTCTGCGTCTTTGAGCCATTTGTCACCGATAAGTTCCGTAATGAGCGAGGCAAGGCGCGGATTGGCTTGTGCAACCCATCTTCTGTGCGTGATGCCGTTGGTGACGTTGGTGAACTTCTCGGGGTGCATACGGTAATAATCCGCAAACACGTCGTTTTTGAGAATCTCGCTATGGAGTGCCGACACGCCGTTGATTGTATGCGAGGTGACGAGGCAAAGATTTGCCATTTTCACTTGACCGTTGGACAAAATCGCATTGCGATTGACTACGTCCCAGTTGTTGGGATAATACTCCCAAAGTTCGCCGCAGAAACGCTGGTTGATTTCCTGCACGATTTGCAAGATACGAGGAAGAAGGCTTTGGAAAAGGCTTTGCGGCCATTTTTCGAGAGCCTCTGCCATAACCGTGTGGTTTGTATAAGAAATGGTGTTGGTCGTGATTTCCCACGCTTGATCCCAGCCGTAGCCGTACTCGTCGAGGAGCAGACGCATAAGTTCGGGTATGCAAAGTGTCGGGTGCGTATCGTTGATGTGAATTGCCACGCAGTCCGCAAGGTTGTCAAGGCTCGGATTGGTCTTGAGGTGCCTACGCAAAATGGATTGAATGGACGCAGATACGAAGAAATATTGTTGTTTGAGGCGCAAAGACTTGCCTTCGATGTGGTCGTCGGCAGGATAGAGAACTTTATTGATGGACTCTGCCATAGCCTTTGCCGCGCTTGCTTTGACGTATTCGCCTCTCGAGAACATCGTCATATCGAAGTCTTGAGGCGCTTGGGAATGCCAAAGTCTAATGCGGTTGACGGCATCGGTATCGTAGCCCGAGATGTTCATATCATACGGGACGGCATCGACCACCGTGCAGTCGCGTTGGGTGACTTTGAGTTTGCCGTCAGACCAGTCTTGATCGACGACGCCGCCAAAGCGAACCTGATAGGTTTCTTCGAGACGAGGAGCAAGCCATACGTCGCCGCCCTTTAGCCAATCGTCGGGTTGCTCGAGTTGCCAGCCGTCAACGATGACTTGCTTGAAAATGCCGTAATCGTAAAGGATGGAAAATCCGCTTGCAGGATAGCCGCAGGAAGTGAGCGAATCCATATAAGCCGCGGCGAGACGTCCGAGGCCGCCGTTTCCAAGACCTGCGTCAGGCTCGAAGGCGTAAATCTCTTCCATATCCACACCGAAACTTTCAACCGCTTTGGTCACTTCGTCGGTGATGCCGAGGTTGAAAAGATGGTTGCGCAGCGATCTGCCGAGAAGGAACTCCATCGACATATAATACACTTGCTTTGCGTTTTTCTCGTGGCAGACTTTTTTGAAGTTGACGCGCTTGTTGGTGAGCAAATCTCTTATCGCCATGCAAGTTGCGCGATAAATCTGGTTTTTGCTCGCATCCTCGGGTTTGACGCCGAAATAGCTGGTGAGAACCGCAGAGATGTTGGCTTTGATTTCTTTTTGGGTGATGTTTGATTTCATTATTATTCCTTCCTTCCGCTTCCCCCTCGGACGAAAGTTGTTTATTATGTATTATTGTACTACATTTTTGCCGTGTAGTCTCGGTTTTACAACGGATTGATATAAGATATCAAAGGTTTTTGTAGATATCGACGTACTTGTTTGCGCTAACTTCCCAACCGAAATCGGAATTCATATCGTTTGCGACGATTTTGTTCCAATTATCCTTGTCGTTGTAGGTTGCGTATGCGCGCCAAATCGCGTCGAGCATATCGTATGCGTTGTACGTCTTGAAGGTGAACCCTTTGCCCTCGCCCGTTTCGGGATTGTAGGCAGGAACGGTATCCTTAAGCCCGCCCGTTTCACGCACTACGGGGACGGAGCCGTATCTCATTGCGATGAGTTGCGAAAGTCCGCACGGCTCGAATTTGCTGGGCATAAGGAAGATGTCGCTTGCGCCGTAAAGTTTGCTTGCGAGGTCGCCCGAGAATGCCAAGATACCGCGGAATTTGTTGGGATATCTGCTCTCGACCGCTTTTATCATATTCTCGTACTTCCAATCGCCCGTGCCGAGGACTACAACTTGAATGTCCGCTCGCATAACGTCGTCGATGACGGTGCCGACAAGGTCAAGCCCTTTTTGCTCGGTGAGTCTCGTAACCATTGCAACAAGCGGACGATTTTCGTCATACGGAAGGTCTATCATTTCGCAAAGCGCTTTTTTGTTTTCCGCTTTCTTCTTTGCATAGTCCTTGAGCGTGTAGTTGGCAAAGAGGCGTTTGTCCGTCTTGGGATCATAGACCTTTTGGTCTATGCCGTTGACTACGCCGTGAAGTTTGAAACGACGCTGACTCAAAATGCCCTCAAGTCCGTAGGAATAGAAGGGATCGAGAATTTCGTTGGCATAGGTTTCGCTGACGGTGGTGACTGCGTTGGACGATTCGATACCGCCCTTCATATAGTTGACGCAATCGCCGTTCATAACGAGCGGACGCGCCCAATCCGGCAAGCCGAGAATGTCGCTGATAAGTCCGTCGCCGTACTTGCCTTGGAACTCGATATTGTGGATTGTGAACACCGTTTTGATGTTGCGATAATCCTCGTTGAAACGATAGAACACGTCGAGGAACACGGGTGTGAGCGCGGTGTGCCAATCGTTGGCATGGAGAACGTCGGGATAGAAATCGATGAGCGGCAAGACTTCCAAAACCGACTTGGAGAAGAACGCAAAGCGTTCGCCGTCGTCAAAGTGTCCGTAAAGTCCTTTGCGCTTGAAATAAAACTCGTTGTCAACGAAGTAGTACGTCACGCCGTCATATACCGCCTCATATACGCCGCAGTATTGTCTGCGCCAACTGAGATCCACGTACGTGGACGCGATGAAACGGAACGTATCGCGATAACTCTCGCTGATTTCCTCTTTGTAGAACGGGATGATAACTCTGCAATCGTGTCCGAGTGCATTGAGAGCTTTCGGCAACGCCCCTGCGACGTCCCCGAGACCACCCGAGCGTACAAACGGCATTGATTCTGATGCGACAAATAATATTTTCATGGATACTAATTCTCCTTGTGGGGAATAATTATGGTTTTAATTAATAATTAATAATTATTAATTAATAATTGTGGAGTATTCCATATGCGCCTACGGCTGGATTCCCACGCTATCGCTCGGAATGACATAAGGATGATTTTGAATATTCCGCAACTGCGCCTACGGCGCAATATCCCTTTTGGCGCAAGCCAAAAATATCACTGTTGCGTAGCAACAATATCACTCTCGCGAAGCGAGAATATAACTGCGACAAAGTCGCAATATCAGTATGATTGTTGAGATGAAGAAGTTGGTGCTTATTGCGCACCGCTCGGACAGACACAAATTGTTCAAGGCATTGCAGCGTTCAAAGAACGTTGAGATTGCGCGTACTCACGATATCGAGGATACCGTGCGCCTTGACAATTCCGCGGCTGTGGAAAATGCGAAAGTGCAACTTTCAAGAATTACTTTTGCATTCAAATATCTCAAAGAACAAGAAAAGCTTGCGGAAAAACTTGCGAAACAGACTGAAAAAAGCGAGTATCCGTATATTTATACACCAATTAAAACACCGTCTCTTTCCAAAATCGACATAATGAGTTTTGACGATTTTGACCTTATCGGCACGAAAGAGGTGGAACTTATGGCAAACGTTTCCGACCTCGAAGAAATCAACGCACGTCAAAAAGAGATCGTTGCGATCAAGGAAAAGACGAGAGCGGAAATGGAAGGTCATAAGATTTTCTCGCAATTGCGCCAACCGTATTCCTACTTCAAAGACGGACAAAAAACGGTTGTGGTGCTTGGGTATATTCCCTCTCAAAACACGATAAAACTTCAACAATTCATAGACGCTACGCCGTCGGTGTATATCGAACTTCTCAAACAATCCAAAGTGCAGCCCTTCGTTGCGGTTGCGCACAAGGACGACGCGGACGAACTTTTCCGCGCGTTGCAGGATTGTGAATTCACGAGAGTTGCCACAGACGACGACAGCACGCCTATGCAAAACGTCGAACGTCTCAAAGAAAAACTTAAAGAGCTTGACGAAGAGAGTATGGAACTCGTTACTCGCGCGCTCGTTAAGGATATGTACGTCGGCGATTTGAAAACGCTATACGACTACTATCTCGTGGCTATTCAACGCAGCGAGGCACTCGATAAATTTGCCACCACGCAAAAGAGTTTCGTTATGGAGGCGTGGTATCCTGCGGAGTACGAAGAAACGCTCAAAGCGACTCTTGACGAACTCGGCGACACGTTCGTGTATGAGTTTAGAGAGCCGCAAGAGGGCGAGGCGGTGCCGTCTTACGTGCGCAACAACAAGATTGTTGAGAACTATCAAGACATAACCAACATGTACAGCGCGCCCAACTACTTCTCGGATTTGGACCCCAACCCCGTGATGTCAATCTTCTACTTCCTTTTGTTCGGTATGATGATTGCGGACGCGGCGTACGGTATAATCTTGGCGCTCGGCGGACTTATTATGTATCTCGTCAAAAAGCCGACTCCCGGCAAAGGCAGGCTTATAGCAGTCGTTGCGATGGGCGGCGTGAGTACGATTATTTGGGGTGCGCTATTCGGCGGTTGGTTCGGACTGGAAATAGGCGGAACTTTCCTCGAAAAATTGCAAGTGGTCAAGCCTCTTGACGGAAACGGGCCTCTTATACTGCTGGGAATATCCTTTGCGCTCGGATTCGTACACATAGTCGTGGGTATGTTGCTCAACGCAATCAACCTTATCCGCAAAAAGCGCGTGCTTGACGCATTCTGTCGAAGTCGGCACTTGGTATTTGATATTTGCAGGTATAATCCTGCTTGCACTCTCAATGCTATTCTTCAAAGACAAACCCGTCATCAAATGGGTGGGCATAGGTCTTATGGCAGGCGGCGCACTCCTCTTGGTGCTTTCTAACGTTAGAGGCAAGAAGGGAATAAAAGTCGTGACGAGTTTCTTTACGGGCTTTGGCAAATTGTACGACGGAGTGAATATCCTTTCGGATATCCTCTCGTACGCCAGGCTCTTCGGTCTTGCGCTTTCGGGCAGCGTGGTTGCGCTCGTCGTAAACCAAATCTGCTCCGTCGTAATCGGTCTCTTCCCGACAAGCGTAGCGGCAATCGGATACGTGCTTTGCGTGCCGATATTCCTCGTCGGACACGTGTTTAATATCGCAATATCCACGCTCGGCGCATACGTGCATAACTGCAGACTGCAATATATCGAATTCTACGGAAAATTCTACGAAGGCGGCGGACACGTCTTTATGCCTTTCGGAACAAATACAAAATACACATACTTGGAAAAGTAGGAGGTAATACAATGGGCAATCTAACACTTGGAACTTTCATCGCCATCATCGGTGCGGTTTTGGCAGCGGCAATGGCCGGTATAGGTTCTGTAATCGGCGTCGGCGTTGCAGGTAAGGCGGCGGCAGGCGTTACGAGCGAAGACCCCGACAAATTCTCCAAATGCCTCGTTTTGCAACTCTTGCCGGGTAC
>DBJV01000035.1:0-2923 GCA_002297185.1 Christensenella sp. UBA767 | reverse complement strand
AGGTATCTACGGCTTGCTCGTTGCGTTCTTGGTTTTTGTCAAAATCGGTTTGTTTAGCGGCGTTGAAAGACTTTCCGTAACGGGCGGTCTCGGCATTTTTGCGGCGTGCCTTCCTATGGCAATCGTCGGTCTCATCAGTGCGCTTTATCAATCGAGAGTGGCATGCAGCGGTATCGCACTCGTTGCAAAACGTCCGGAAGAAAGCGGTAAAGCTATCATCTTGACCGTTATGGTTGAAACGTACGCGGTTTTGGCATTGCTCGTTTCACTTCTCGGCGTCATGATGCCTGCAAACGATAGCCTTCTCGAGGCAGCTCCCGAGGCAGCAGAGGCTGCGGCGGCATTGGCACTCATTGCATAAGAATTATGAGCAAACAGGCAATTATAGACAAAATAATATCCGACGCACAACTTAAGGCGGACGCAATAGTGGGCGATGCAAAAAACAAAGCCGACGAGATTATTGCCGAAACCGCCGAAGTGTGCAAGGGGTATATCTACAACTCCAAAGCGGATACGGACAGGGCGGCATTCGACCTCGAGGCACGCTCCAAAACGGTGGCGGAACTCGACGCAAAAAAACTGCAATTGTCCGCAAAGGCGCAAATCCTCGATATGATTTTCGCCCGTACGCTCGACAAGTTGAAAAACCTCGATAAAGAGCGTTATACCGCGCTTATTTTCGCAATGCTCCAAAACGCAGAGGACGGCGATCAAGTGGTGATATCTCAAAGAGAAAAGGATATCGTAACCAAAGAGGCGCTTGAAAAGTTTGCAAAAGAGAGGGGAATAAACCTTACTCTTTGCGACGAACTCGGCGATTTTGACGGCGGCATAGTGATAAAGAGCAAGGGTGTGGACAAGAACTTCACGCTCGAGGTGGAAACGCAACTTCTCAAGGAAGAACTCGAAACGCAAATCGCAAAGGAAATTTTTGGCTGATGTCAAATTCATTCGTCTTTCAAAACGCCCAAATAAAAAGCCGTGAAAGCAAACTTCTCACACTTCAAGGTGTGCAGAGGCTTTTTGACGTGCAAAATACGAGGGACGCTATGAAAGTGGTGATCGAACTCGGACTCGGAAACGGTATGACGAGCGAGGACGAGGATTTCGATACCGTTTTCAAAAACGAGGAAGAAAACCTTTGCGCCTTGCTCAAAGAGATGAACGTCAACGGGGCTTTGGACGTATTCTTGCTTGAAAACGATTACGTCAATTTGAAAATCGCGGCAAAAGCGCACGCTACGAAGAGCGAGGACAATCATTTCTTGCCCGACGGACTTTACGAGGCGCAAAAAATCGTAGAGGCGTTGGACGCAGAGGAAATCGAGGGTTTTGACAAGCACTTTTTGAGTGCGATAAAGGGCGTTTCCGAGATTTTGAACGGTGAAAACGCAAATCCGCGCGCGATTGACAATTATCTCGACAAAAAGACGTACGAGCATATCTTCTCTTCCGTTTCAAAGAGTGGGAAAGAGGCGAAGGCGTACTTCGAGAAAAAGGTGGATTTTGCCAATATCGGAGCGTTTGCCAGAGCGCAAAAACTCGGGCTTGACGAGGAATTTTTCAAGGCGTGCTTTATAGAGGGCGGCAAGATATCGCTTGATAAGTTTGTGGAGCAAGACACTTCTCTCGAAACGTTTGCGCTCAAGATGAAAGACACCGAATACGAGAAGATCGTAAACGATCTTGCGCAGAGCAAAAACGTGGTGGCGTTTGAGGTGGAGAGCGAAAACGCACTTCTCAAAATGTGGAAGGACGCGGACTTCGATATGTTCTCCATTGCGCCGATTGCGGCGTACTATCTCACCAAAAAGACGGAACTTAAAGTGGTTAAACTGATCGTCGCAGGCATCAAAAACCACGTTGATCCGCAAATAATTAAAGAAAGGATGCGTGAACTTTATGCGTAACGGCGTTGCGGTTGTAGGGGACAAGGATTCCGTGCTTGCGTTCAAGGCGATAGGTCTTGACGTATTTCCCGTTGCAGGAGTTGGCGAGGCGATTGACAAAATTCACGCCCTCGCAAGGCATTACGCCGTCATTTTCGTCACGGAAAAGGTCTATATGGACGCCGAGACGATTATAAAAAGATATCAAACTCGTCCCTATCCCGTTATCGTCCCCATTCCTTCGGCGGAAGGCAATGCAGGCACGGGTATGAGAGGGATAAAAGCCAACGTCGAAAAGGCGATTGGCGCAGACATATTATTCGATAAAGAGGACAAATAATGGAAACTGGCAAAATTGTAAAAGTGTCCGGCCCGTTGATCGTTGCCGAGGGTATGTCCCAAAGCAAAATGTACGACGTCGTCCACGTCAGCGAGAAAAAACTCATCGGTGAAATCATCGAATTGCGCGGCGATCGTGCCTCCATACAGGTTTATGAGGAAACGAGCGGTCTCGGCCCCGGCGAAAACGTTTATACTACGGGCGCGCCCTTGTCGGTGGAACTCGCTCCCGGTCTTATCGAGGGCATTTACGACGGTATTCAACGTCCGCTTGCAAAACTCAGAGAGGCTTGCGGCGATCGTATTGAAAGGGGCGTTTATATCCCTGCCGTCGATCACGACAAGAAGTGGGAATTCAATCCCGTCGCATCCGTCGGCGCACAGGTCGAGAGCGGCAGCGTTTTGGGTACCGTGCAAGAAAACGTCCTCATTCTGCACAAAATTATGGTTCCTTACGGCGTGAAAGGCACGCTTAAGGAAATCAAAAAAGGCGAATTTACCGTTGACGAAACTATTGCCGTTATAGAGACGGAAAAAGGCGACGTTAACGTCACTATGCTCCAAAAATGGCCTGTCAGAAAGGGCAGACCGTACAAGGAGAAATTGTCTCCGAAAGCACCGCTCGTCACGGGACAAAGAGTTATCGACACGCTTTTCCCCATTGCAAAGGGCGGCGTTGCGGCAGTTCCCGG
>DBJV01000099.1 GCA_002297185.1 Christensenella sp. UBA767 | reverse complement strand
CATATAATAAAGCAACGGAGACGGATATGTACCATATAATCGTAAACCCCACGGGCGGCAAGGGCAAAACGCTCAAAGCGCTCGGCAAAGTCGAAGAATTGTTGAAAAAGAACGGTGCGGAATACACCGTACATAAGACCGAATATGCAGGTCACGCAACCGAGATTGCGAAAGAACTTTCCCAAACCCCCGACACCAAGATTATCGCAATGGGCGGCGACGGCTCTTTCCACGAAGTGCTTTGCGGCATCGACAATTTCGACAACGTAACGCTCGGCCTAATCGCTTGCGGCAGCGGCAACGACTTTATCAAGAAGTCCGGACACTCCACCAAGATAGAAGAGGCTGTTGCAACCATTCTCAAGGACAATCCCTCGTACGTCGATTATATGGAACTGGGCAAATATCGTTGCCTCAACGTAGGCGGCGGCGGTATGGACGTTGACGTATTGCTCAAATATGCGCAATGCAAGACGCTCAAAGGCAAGGCGGCATACTATTATTCGTTGTTCTACACCTTGTGCCACACGAGATTCCACCACTTGCGCATCACCGCAGACGGCGTAACCAAGGACACCAGCGTCTTTATGATAGGCATCGGCAACGGCGGCTTTATCGGCGGCGGAATCCCCATTTGCCCCAACGCAGTCGTTGACGACGGATTGCTCAACGTCGGCTACGTCAGCGAGATGAAGAAGAGCAAGATCTTGTTCCGCCTGTTCAAGTTCCTCAAAGGCAAACACGTCGGCACGGACTGGGGCGGAGAATACACCGCAAAGAAGATCACCATCGAAGCGCTTGACGATAGCAGATTTGAGCTTGACGGTGAAATCATCGACGACACCAAGCTCGACATCGAAGTCGTACACGGCAAACTCAAAATGTACAGATAAAACAAAACAAAGCCACTCCACCGAGTGGCTTGTTTTATACCTCGATCACGTACAGCGCAGAGTAGTATGTCCTATACCCAAAACGTCTTAACGGCGTGACTTGTTTTATGTCGAAAAATCACCAATTATACGCTTTCTCTCGACAAACCCGTCAAAAAAAGATAGAATACAGATATGCACCCATGGCGCAACTGGATAGCGCATCAGATTCCGATTCTGACGGTTGGCGGTTCGAACCCGTTTGGGTGCACCACACCATAAACGCCACGCAATCGCGTGGCGTTTATAGTTTAATTTGCAATGTAATCTTCGTATATTGAATTAGAACCAATACGTCAATGTGCCTGATACGGCTGTTATTTCATAACTGGAACTTCCATACATTGAACCATACGTATTTATAGTGCCGCATCCGCCGACATTTAGTTTTAATGTTTTAGTTGTAGTTGTTGTAGAGGATGATGAACTTGATGTTAGTTCATATGTAATAATAACATTGTCATAATAAGCATATGCTAATGCTCCTCGGAAATTGTGACATGTACTAGATGCAACATTGCCTGCAGAAGAAGTAGTTTCAATTGTCAGATAGTCTAGATAATTATCTAATGAAAGTTCTACGGTGTGTTTTTTTATTGTATCTACATTTGAATTGGTAGAATAATTGCAGCCTGTAAAACAGATTAAACATGCTAAGCACACAATTATTATGGGAATGATTATTTTTCTCATTTTTTCTCCTAATACATGAGATGATGCATAATTAAATAGTTGGTGTAGCAATTATGCAAGCATTAAATTAATCATAGTACAGATTACTCTATACGTCAATAATGTAATAGATTATATTTTTCCACGCTCACGCGCATATGCGTTGTTGACTATCCGCCGAGGCGATTGTATAATATGCTCGATTTGGCGATACTAATATCGCAATTTTTACATCAGAGGTGTATTATGGATTGGCAACAAGTGTGGCAAACGGTGCAAAACTGGCTCACCACAACGGGCATCAGAGTCGTTATCTCAATCGTGATAATGATAGTATCTTTCTCGATTATCAATTGGCTCAGCAAGAAGATTGCAAAGCGCGCGGACAAGAAGGTCGAGAGCAACAAAAAGATTGATAAAACCATTTATAGAACGCTCAGCTACGTCACGAAAGTCGGCTTGAAAGTGCTTGTAGTCATCGCCCTTATCGGCTACGTCGGCATCGACACGAGCGCAATCACGGCGTTGCTTGCGTCCCTCGGCGTAGGCGTCGGTCTCGCGGTCAACGGCACTCTTTCCAACTTCGCAGGCGGCATACTCATCCTCATCACAAGACCTTTCAAAGACGACGACTATATCGACGCCTGCGGCTATTCCGGCACGGTTGAGGACATCCGCATCTGCCACACCAAACTCCGCACAACGGACAATAAGGTGATATATTTGCCCAACGGCAAACTCTCTACCAGCGAGGTCGTCAACTACTCGGAGAAAGACATTCGCCGTGTGGATTTGACTTTCTCCATTTCCTATTCGGACGATTTCGAGAAAGCGAAAAAGGTAATTGAGGAAGTGTGGAACCAAAACGAACTCATCCTCAAAGATCCTGCGCCAAGCGTTAGGGTGTCTGCACAATCCGCAAGCAGTATAGACCTTACGGCAAAAGTGTGGTGCAAAAACGAGGACTATTGGACTGTCAATTTCGATATGCTCGAGCAAGTCAAAACCGCGTTTGACCAAAACGGAATCCAAATCCCGTTCAACCAACTCGACGTGCATATCAAAAATCAAGATGCCTGATAAAAAAGTGTGTCACTTACGTTTTGCGGTGGTATAATATAAAATATAAAAACGAAAGAGCGCATTATTGAGGCTTTGTTCGTGTAACGAAAAAGCCTGCGAAATGCGCAAAAAGGTGGTTTATGGACAAGAAATTGCAAGATAAAGTGGATATTTTGGCAAAAAAGATAGGCAATACGCCCATCATTGATATGGGCGATAATATCTTTGGTAAGCTCGAGGGAACAAACCCTGCAGGCTCCGTAAAGGACAGAGCGGCATTTTATATGATTATGCGCGCGCTTGAAAAAGGCGATTTGCAAGAGGGCGGAACCGTCGTCGAGGCGACCAGCGGAAATACGGGAATCGGTCTTGCGTACGTCGCAAGAGAACTTGGTCTCAAAGCAATTATGGTAATGCCCGAGAGCATGAGCAAAGAGCGCAGAGAGATGATTTCCGCATACGGCGCACAACTCGTGCTTACTCCTGCAAGCGAGGGCATGAAAGGCGCAGTCGCAAAGGCAAAGGAACTTCAAGAGGGCGGCGCATGGCTTGCAAACCAATTCGGTAACTACGCAAGCGTCGAGGCTCACTATTACACCACAGCCCCCGAGATTTTCTCCGCATTGCCCGATGCCAAATACGTTGTGGCAGGCGTCGGTAGCGGCGGCACGGTTATGGGTGTCAAGAAGTACATCGAGGACAACGGCATAGATTGCAAGGTCATCGCCGTTGAACCCGAATCCAGTCCGCTTTTGTCCAAAGGCTATGCAGGCTCGCACAAGATTCAAGGCATAGGCGCAAACTTCGTTCCTGCAATCGTCGATGTCAACAAGCTCGACGAAATCAGAACCGCATCCAGCGAGGAGGCAATCGCCACCGCAAAGGAAATCTACCAAAAGACAGGCAAGAAGTGTGGCATTTCTTCTGGCGCAGCGTATGCCGTAGCAAAGCGCGTCAGAGAAGAGTATGAGGGCAAAATCGTCGTAGTACTCCCCGACAACGGCGACAGATATCCTGCGGATTTGTACGAATAATGTTGATTTTTGGGGTAGAGCGTGTTATGCTCGATATATAGGAGGATGGAAGTATGGATTTTCAAAGATACAACGACGGTGTAGGCTTGGTTGCTCAAAACAAGTTTCAATCGGCAATTCCGACATGCCCGCTCTGCTCGGAGCGTGTGGAGTGGGAACTTGCCTTTGATTTCTCGGGCAATCTCATCTGCATATTGGCAAAATGCCCCAAATGCGGCGGCATAATCAAAACCATTTTCGACTTCACCAACGAGCCGATATCCACGTTTTCCGTCTCGCAAATAGGCACGCAAAACGTAAGCAACCTCATCGAGAAAACCAAGTATTATATCGCAACGCCCAATCAATTCAACAGAGTGGGCGCAAACTCGTATTACGGCGGCGCGCCGCAAAACAATACCTACAACAATCAACCCGAACAAAAGGACGACAGCGATGCAGTCGGTTGGGGATTCCTCGGATTCTTCTTCCCGATAGTCGGTTTTATTCTCTGGCTCGTTTGGAAGAACGATTATCCCAAACGCTCACGTGCCTCCGGCATAGGTTGCCTCGTGTCCATAGTCCTCGGCGTCGTAGCAGTGCTGTTTTGGTACGTCTTTGTGATAGGTCTTATCGGCGCATCTCTCGGCAGCGTATCATCCGTATCGTTATTGCCGCTATTGCTAATATAAGAGGTTTATCTATACAAAATCATATGATAAAATACGAAAAACGAAGGCGTAACCTTCGTTTTTTCATATATTGCATATCGCCGAAATCGCAAAACTCAATATGCTTTTTTTTTGCAGTAAAATAACAAATCTCATAGTCAATAAAACCATATAAAAAGCCACCGATTTTCCTCGGTGGCTTTCGCTTTTCGATGTTGATTATCAGCCGAGAATAGTTGCTTTTTCAACGACCATTGCGATGATAAAGCATATCCACAGCGAGAGAATAAACGCACCCTCTGCAGGTATCGCAAGTTTGGTGTAAGGGCATTTCCAACCTTTATCGACAAACGTGAAAATCAATCTTGTCCAGAACACCGCGTTTGAAAAGAACAATCCGCCGCACAATGCGTAAAACGGTTTCGCGCACGCAAACGCAAGGAATCCGAGGAAAAATCCGAGTGCCGCCGATATTGCGCCGTAATATACTCTGATTTCCGTTTTTCCAGCCTCGTCAACAGGTTGAATGGAATAGTTCTTGCCGTATTTCAACGGTTTTGCAATAAACACCACCGCCGTGCCGAGAAAGTAAATCATCAGGCAAATCGTCGCAACCGTAGCCGCAATATTGTGTGATATCGCATTTTTCAAAATTTCTGCTGTCATAATTTCCGTCCTTTTTTGGTTTTTTATATATCGATTATACCAAAGCGCGCCACCGTTTTCAAGATTGATTTTTTACCCCAAATCCGAGCAAATAAAAAAACGCATCTTTCCGATGCGTCAAATCTCTTTTCTTCCTATAAGGTAGTCCACGCTTACGTCAAAGAAATCCGCGAGTTTCCACAGGTTTTCCACGCTTGGTTCGCTCTTTGAGTTTAGCCAATCGCTTACGGAACTTTGCCCCACGCCTATAGCCTTTGCAAGCTGCATTTGCGTGAGCTTTTCGTTTTTCATCAAATCTTCGATACGTTGTGCAATAAGAATTTCCATAACAGGCACCTATTGACATATTATCGGTATAATGATATTATTTAATAAAAATATCGGTATGCCGATATTTAAATATAGGAGAAAAGACAATGGAAGAGAGAAATGCGGACTTTAAGAACATACAAGACGCCAAAAAATTAGTAGATAATTATTTAAAGGTTTCAATTGCAATATGTCTTATAACGGCATTAGGTGTGTTGATTTTAGGAATTGTCTATTGTGTCTATGGCGATATTGTTGGAGTGTTTTACATTGTTTCGGCAATAATTACAGGATTCTTTGGAGTGTTTATGTCATATTTGACTTACGCTTTATTAATGGTATTTATTGACGGAATGAGAGACGTGAAAATCTCCGGCATTAAGTTCGATGAATTTTCTGAAAAAACCAATAATACAAAAGCATACGAGTTTTGCTCCAATTATTATTTGTATTATAACGAGAAAGACGCGTATTTATCATCAAACACTATGAATGGACAAGGGATGCGTGTAGTAAAAGAGGTTTTGAATGCACTAAAATTTCATAGCGAGGATGATGCAAAACTCTTTGCCGAGTATAAGAAAATAGAAATTGGCGAGAAGTGGAAAATAGTCAAAAAGGATTTGTTTTTGCCTATTGACTGATTTGCCTATATAAAAGTTTAGTTAGTCAAATAAATTGATTTTTGCTTGCTTTACATATCGACGGCGAGATGTTAAAATATTATCACTATGAGCGATAAGAAAAAACGTGTTGTCGTCGGAATGTCCGGCGGCGTCGATAGTGCCGTATCCGCTGCTCTTCTCAAAGAGCAGGGTTTTGACGTTATCGGGCTTTATATGTCCAACTGGAAAGAGACGGATCCCAACGGTTGCTGCACGGGCGAACAAGACTGGACTGACGTCCAATACGTTTGCGACAAAATCGGCATACCGTATTATTCCGTCGATTTCTCGCAGCAGTACATGGACAACGTGTTCAAACTCTTCGTTGAGGAATACAAAAAAGGTCGCACCCCCAATCCCGATGTTCTTTGCAATCGAGAGGTCAAATTCGGACCTTTTGCGGATTTTGCAAGAGAACTCGGCGCAGACTATATCGCCACGGGACATTATTGCAGGGTTCGCCACGACGGAGATATGCATTATTTGTTGCGCGCCAAGGATGACAACAAGGATCAAACCTATTTTCTCAATCAAGTATCCTCACATCAATTGCGAGACGTCATTTTTCCGCTCGGTGATTTGACAAAACCCGAAGTTCGCGATCTTGCGCTCAAATTCGACATTCCAGTAGCCAAGAAAAAGGACAGCACAGGCATTTGCTTTATAGGCGAGCGCAATTTCAGACAATTTCTGTCACAATATATCCCAATGAAAGACGGTGACATTATCACCCAAGACGGCAAAGTAGTCGGCAGACATCACGGTGTCTATTTCTACACGCTCGGTCAGCGCAGAGGCCTTGGAATAGGCGGAAGTGCAGACGGCAACGGTGAAAGATGGTTTGTTCTCGGCAAAGACGTCGCATACAACCGCCTCATCGTGTCTCAAGGCGAGGACGATATCCTTTTCAAAGACGGACTTGTCACTGAAGGTTTCAATTTTATCACGCCACCGCCTGCAAAAGAGTTTAATTGCGAAGTCCGCATCAAACATCGCCAGCCCTTGCAGCGCGCCCATCTCTCCGTTCTCGATAACGGCGATACACGTATCGTGTTTGATGAAAAGCAAAGAGCCATTGCCGAAGGTCAATATACCGTCGTTTATTACGGCGAAATCTGCCTCGGTGGCGGTGTAATCAACCACTCTTTCGATATATAACAACCTTAATTAACGCCAAATGACGTAATACAATCTCATATCGATATACCCAAAATCCTTACTGTTCAGTAGGGATTTTTTATAAAACATGATTTGTAAACCGCCTAAAAGCACGATATGTATTCCTCAAAATACGCTAAATTTTTCAAAACACGAAATGTGTAATATTAGTATTTTCAAAAAATATGCCTAAAGTGTGTTTATAAGAACATTAGGATATTTGAATACTTTTATAATGCGATATTGTAATATTGCAATATCGCGATAACGGATATTATTATATTACGATATTCAATATCATTTATCTCATTGGCCATTGCAATTGCCCGATTATCCCTTATATATACTAAAAACACTTTTAGTATTCTATAATCAATATAATATACGCGTATGCGCACGCGCGCGTACGCATATACGAGTGCATGAACATTATATATGAATCCCAAACAGAGGGATAGTCGTAACTCCTTAAATACATACCCCTCTTTCCGGACATGCCGGCATGTCCACTTCGGCGTTTGCGCACCGCAATCCACCTCGTTCGCTTTGGCTACAACACATTCACCGGATGTGTTGCTTAACGCGTCGCGCCCGACCACTCGTATAAGGACATTTCTCTTCAAAATTATCCATATGTCATTGCGAGGAACGTAGTGACGTGGCAATCTAGGCGTAAGCCGCACATACCAAGCAAGCGATATAGTGAAATTGTGGCAGGAGTTTCTATTCCTGCTTAAACTGATAGCGTGTATCGGTTGCGTGGTAGCAGAGCAATAAATCTAGCGTGGCTAAG
>DBJV01000104.1 GCA_002297185.1 Christensenella sp. UBA767 | reverse complement strand
ATGAAGAACAAGAAAGAGCCGTCCGAGGGGCAACCCTAATTTACTAAGCGTAAATGAGTTGACAATCGGACGGCTCTGCCGCAGTTATTCGCTAAATAGCGCGGCCTTAGTGATGGCAGCAAGAGCAATCGCCATCACTGCAACTATCACAGCCGCCTTCCATTTTTTCCACTTCTGCCATAAACTCGTCGAAAACGCGTTGGAGCAAATCCTCGTCCTCGATTGCGATAAAGACGTCGTTGCCTTCTTCGTTCTCACCGATTTCGTAAATAAGCACTTCGTCCTCTTCGATGTCGTCGAGTTTTTGGACGGGTTTCATAACGATAAACCATCTGTTGTCAACGTCGAGAGTTGCGAGATGATAAAATTCTTCGTCTTTGTCTGTTTCTTCATTGTAAAGAGTGATGATATCGTCATCTTCTTCCATATTGTTTTGGTCTTCAAAAAAATCTGCCATTGTAGTTCTCCTTTGGACGCTTGGCGTCTTGATACTTTGATATTAACATATTTTGTGCAATTTGCAAGCAAAATATCTTTGACTGCTTATTTTAATCGCATTTTATCATCTGCTATGCGAGTCGAGATAAGATTGCAAAATGATAGTTGCAGCCACCTTATCTATGACTTTTTTGCGCTTTTCGCGGCGCACGTCTGCATCGATAAGCATACGCTCTGCGGATACGGTCGTAAGCCTTTCGTCCTGATAGAATATCGGAAGTCCGCTCGCCTCGCCGAGTTTGTAGCCGAATTCTCTCGTGATAATAGCCCTATCACCTTCCGTTCCGTCCATATTCTTGGGAAGTCCCAAAACGAATGCGTCCGCGTCTTCTTTTTTGGCGTATTCGCAAAAATATGCGATATCTGCATCCATATCGCCTTTTTTGCGCACGTACGTTTCTCTCGGATTTGCGGTTATTCCCAACAAATCGCTCACCGCAACGCCGATACGCACGTCGCCTACGTCAAGTGCAATCTTGTGTTTTTGCATCATTTCATCAATCCTCTGCGATTAAAATTTTGTTTTGCGCGCTTTTCGGGCTTATTGAGCCCTATGAGCGCATAATACTCCACGCCTTTGCTCTTTATAAGGCACAATCCGATTGTGAATATCACAACAGACATCACCGTCGCGACCGCCCAGAATATCGCCTTGATAACGACGATTCCGAGACCTTCCGCAAGACTTGAGAGCACCATACCCAAAGCAAACAATATCACGGCAGGAATTATCGCCAAAAACGCGGATATTATTTGATAGTAGTTGCCCTTGCTTGCGTTGCGCAATTCGGACACGTCCTCCCAATGCTGATTGCCCTTCTTCATATCGAAAAGCACATTGAAACAGTTGATACCCACAACCATAAGCATTGTGTCGATGCCTATAAGCAGCGTCGATACGATGTCTATCTTATATAGGAGCAATGCGATAAGCATTATCGGTATCATTATAACAGCAGGAACGATTGTTGCAAGCAAAACTTTGGATTTTATGCTGTCAATCGGCTTAATGGGCAAAGATTTGGTCGCAAAAAAGGATTTTCCCTCTCTCGTATAAGCCAAAGCCGCCAACAAATTTGCGCCTGCAAGGAATATCATGGAATACATAATCACAAAGCCTATCCCCATCATTTCAAGCATAAGCGGCGAGCCTGCCTCCCCGTTTTCCGCCTTGAATCCCGTAATGAAATACATCACGACGATAAGAACGGGCGCCATAATTATATTTGCAAACGACGTCATTGCAAGCGTGCTGTTGCGGATTATGGATTTGAAATCCCTCTTGACGAGCGACATAACCACGCCCTCTTGTTTGAGCGTCGTCTTTGTGGATGCGCTTTGGGCGGCGGTTTCCGTCTTTCTGATGTTTATGCGCTTATAAAACGCCATTGCAAGAAGTATCATAACCGCAATCATACCAACGATTATGGCGGCGGATATTCCGAAATTCTTACCTGCGTTTATACCGTAGCAGAAATCGATAAGCATCTTGTCGGGATATATCGCTCTCGCCACTCCGTACAGCGAGGAAAGCGCGCCTTGCGAAATCTCGACGTCGCCCTCTTGTCCGAATCCCGTCGTGTTCATAAAATACACCACAACCATATATGCGCACATCAAAATCACGTAAAAGATTATGGTCAGCACGCTTTTAAGCGTGGGTTTGCCCTTAAAATATGAACCGATATAGGCAATCGGCATCGAAAACAGCACCGCCACGAACAACGGAAGTACGGGCGCAAACAAAGATACGAGCAATATAAGTGGATACGCGCCGTAGAACATAAAGCCGTTGACGACGTTGAAAGTTATCGTAACCGCATACGCAATAGGCAAAAATACCACGGCTGACAATTTGAGCGCATTGACATATACGAGCGTGAATTTGGCAAAGAACACCCCCGTCGGCTTAATCGGCAAAGTTTGCAAAAACGGCGTGTCTTTTGCGTCGTACAACGTCGAAAACATCGACGACATAGACAAGAAAAGCACCATTACTTGCGTTGCGAACAGCACGGATGTCAAAAGCGCGGATAAATCCGAAATGCTTTTTAGAGACGACGCCAAAAACGCAACCATAGCCGCAACCATCAAAACAAGCGGCGAAATAGGCAAAATAGCGGCAAGACTGCGAGAAATGCGCTTTTTGCCCTTTTCCGCCTCCGTCGGAGCGGTGGCGTTGCGATACAACGTCTTAAACAATAAAATGGACTTGTTCATATCTTACTCCGCCTTGGCAATTGACACGCCATGCGTGTCGTCGGTGAGTTTGAGAAACAAATCTTCAAGCGATTTGTCCTTATTTCTCTCTTTGAGTTCGTCGATTGCGCAACAAGTGATAAGATGTCCGTCGTCGATAATTCCCACTCTGTCGCACACTTTTTCCACCACTTCGAGGACATGCGAGGAGAAAAACACGCTGTTCCCCTTGTTCGCATGCTCACGCATAAGTTGCTTTAAGTTGTACGCCGAGCGAGGATCCAATCCCGTCATAGGTTCGTCAAGCACCCAAAGTTTCGGCTCGTGAATGAGTGCGCCGATAATGTTGAGTTTTTGTTTCATTCCGTGCGAATACGTGGAAATTTGCTTATTTATAGCGTCTTGCAATGCAAAAAGTTCGGCATATTTGTCAAGCCTTGGTTGTCTTTGCGCCGTCGGAACGTCAAAAACGTCGCAAATAAAGTTTACGTACTCAACGCCCGTAAGTCCCTCGTACATAACGTGGTCGTCACTCACGTAACCGAGGATTTTCTTTGCCTCTATCGGGTTTTGCTTAATATCTATGCCGTCAAGCGCAATCGAGCCGTCCTCGAAATCGATAATTCCCGTTATAGACTTTATCGTAGTGGATTTTCCTGCGCCGTTCGGACCTATAAATCCGAATATTTCACCGTCGCCCACCGTCAAAGACAAATTATCGACGGACGGTTTTTGATTTCCGCCGTAAGTTTTGGTTAAGTTTCTTATTTCAAGCATAATCGTTTTCCTTAAATCTTTCTCTTATTTATGATTTTGAATACATAGTATTCAAATTATTATATTTCGTTTCGTTTTCGTTATTTGTTTTATGCGGTCATTTTTCAAGTCCGAGCCGCACTTTAAGTCCGTTATACACATCGGACAACATTTCCGTTACGCTTTCCTCGTCCCATTCGATGTATTTTGTAACAATCATAGTTGCAAAACCGTGTACGAACACCCACATTTCAGTTTGCAAACGCATTGCAGTCTCCACCGAGCAGGAAAATAGTTTTGTAAGCAGCATAATCGTGCTTTTCAACGCCATACTGTTTTGAGTTACAACGCCGTTATTCTCCATAAAAAGCATCTTGAAAAACTGCGGATAATCCCTTGCAAAACCGATATACGACATCCCGATTGCCATATACGGCAAATATTTGTCGGATTTTGAGTTGACCGCCATATATTCCTCGTATTTTTGGGATATGGTGTTCAAAATATCCGCTTTCAAATCGTCCATCGTGGCGTAATTGTAAAATACGGGCTGAATTGAGCATCCTAGTTTCTTTGCAATCGCACGCACGTTCAAACTTTCACCGCTCAAAATCATCTCGATGCCTGCTTGTTTTATCATCTCTTTGGATATTGTGGCTTGTCTTGGCATAACTGCCTCCGTTTTGTTTTATATCATATGATATTATATCGCTTGATATGTGCTTTGTCAACCACTAAATAGAGGAAAAAGCAATCAAGTTGCAGAAACGTGCGAATTGATTGCTTAAAATAGATTATACTCTTAAAAAATTCGGAGACGGAACCTCGAGCCGCAAGGCGGCGAGCAAATCGAGCGCCAAGCTTAACGAAAAGTACAAGCGACTGCGCCGTGTTGTTGCGTAGCTGGCGCACAAAGCGCAGTGGCATAATGAGAGAACGATACTTTTCTATGCGCGTGCCGTAAGGAGCGCAGCGACGGAATAGCGATTGTTACGAAGTTAATCGCGTCGAGTTGTCCCCC
>DBJV01000096.1:856-6076 GCA_002297185.1 Christensenella sp. UBA767 | reverse complement strand
CGACCTTGGCGGCGGCACGTTCGACGTATCCGTACTCGAACTCGGCGACGGCGTATTCGAAGTTTTGGCTACGGCAGGTAACAACCGTCTCGGCGGCGACGACTTCGATAAGCGCATTATGGATTGGATCGTATCCGAATTCAAGAAAGATCACGCAGGCGTTGACCTCACCAAAGACAAAATGGCAATGCAACGTATCAAAGAGGCTGCAGAGAAGGCAAAGATCGATTTGTCCGGCGTAACAAAAGCGCATATCTCGCTCCCGTTCATCGCAATGGAAAACGGGGTGCCGATGCACCTCGATATGGAACTCACAAGAGCAAAATTCGACGCTCTCACGGAAGATCTCGTAAAAGCGACCGTAGGCCCGATGCAACAAGCTCTTAAGGACGCAGGACTTTCTTACAGCGACATCTCAAAGGTCATTATGGTCGGCGGATCCACTCGTATCCCGGCTGTTTATGACTCCGTAAAGCGTATCACGGGCAAAGATCCTTATAAGGGAATCAACCCCGACGAATGCGTCGCACTCGGCGCTGCAATTCAAGGCGGCGTGCTTGCAGGCGAAGTCAAAGACATGTTGTTGCTCGACGTAACTCCCTTGTCCTTGGGTATCGAAACTCTCGGCGGCGTATGCACCAAACTCATCGACAGAAACACCACTATCCCGACAAGCAAATCGCAAGTGTTCAGCACGGCGGCAGACAATCAAACCGCAGTCGATATCCATGTTTTGCAAGGTGAGAGACAATTTGCTCGCGACAACAAGACGCTCGGCAGATTTGAACTTACGGGTATCGCACCGGCACCGCGCGGAATTCCGCAAATCGAAGTTACGTTCGATATCGACGCAAACGGTATCGTGTCCGTAAAGGCTGTTGATAAGGCGACCAACAAGTCTCAATCCATAACGATCACCGCATCTTCCAACCTCACAGAGGCAGACATCGACGCAGCCGTCAAAGACGCAGAGAAGTATGCCGAGGAAGATAAGAAACGTAAAGCTGTAGTAGATGCAAAGAATAATGCCGAACAACTTATCTTCGCAGTCGATAAATTTGTGAGCGAGAACGGCGAAAAACTCGAAGAGGCAGACAAGACTGCTATCGCAGAGGCAACCAAGAGCGCAAACGAGGAACTTGCAAAAGCAGAGACCGAAGAAGAAGTCAAAGCAATCGTCGAGAAGGTCACCAAAGTGACGGATCCTATCTTCACGAAGTTCTATCAACAAAACCCCGAGGCGGCTGCAGAGGCTGCAAAAGCGGCAGGCATCAACCCTGACGATTACCAAAATCCGAATGCGGACGGCGGTGTAGACGGCACGGTTGAATGATGGCAAAAATTATCATAAACGTTTTGGCGCAACACAGGTTGCGCCAAAACACTTATTATTACCACAGCGACAATGTCGCAAAATAAACTATAAATTATGGCAGCAAAGAATTATTACGAAATACTGGGCGTTTCCAAGACGGCAACTGCGGACGAATTGAAGTCGGCGTATCGTCAACTCGCCAAAAAATACCATCCCGACGTGTATGCAAATGCATCCGAGCAAGAGAAGAAGGACGCCGAGGCAAAGTTTAAGGACATCAACCACGCGTACGAGGTGTTGTCCGACCCTCAAAAGAGGGCGGCATACGACACTTATGGCGACGAGAACGGTCCTCAAATGGGCGCAGGCGGATTTTCTGGCGCGAGTGGATTTTCTGGCGCAGGCGCAGGTGGCTTTGGCTTTGACATGGACGACATCTTTTCAAGCATATTCAGCGGTTTCGGAGGCGGTTCGTCGCGTGCAAGCAGAGCAAACGCTCCTCAACGCGGACAAGATATACTCGTTGGCGCAACGATTACCTTTGAAGAGGCGGCTTTCGGCGTGCAAAAGACGGTCAGCGTAAAGCGCGTGGAAAATTGTCCCGATTGCAACGGTACGGGCGCAAAGGGCGGAACGGCTTTCAAAGTTTGCTCTCAATGCGGCGGTAGCGGTCGCGTGACGATGACTCAACGCACTCCGTTCGGTCAGGTCAGCACTCAAGGCGTATGCCCGACTTGCGGCGGCAAGGGCAAGATTATCACCGATAAATGCACCTCTTGCGGCGGTCAAGGCAGATTCGAAAAGGTGCGCGAGGTCAAAATCAATATCCCTGCGGGCATCGATTCGGGACAACGCGTCAGATACGACAACGAAGGACACTCGGGCATCAACGGCGGCGAGAAGGGCAGTTTGTACGTGGAAGTTAGGGTACTTCCGCACAAGTTGTTTACGAGAAACGGCTTTGACGTACAACTTCAAGTGCCTGTATCTTTTTCTGATGCAACGCTCGGATGCACAATTCAAGTGCCTACGCTTTACGGTCCCAAGGAACTCAAAGTGCCTGAATGCACGCAAAGCGGAACGATTCTCACAATCAAGAATTACGGCATAAAGAAACTTAAAGGCGTAGGTAAGGGCGATATGTTTGTCAAGATTATCGTCGAAGTTCCCAAGAGCGTAACCAAAGAGCAAAAAGAGTTGCTCAAAAAGCTCGACGCAAGTATTGACGAAAAGAAACAATACCCAATAAAGAAAGCGTACGAAGAAAAACTCAAATAAGCAAAATACGGCAATCTAATCAAACGGATTGCGAGGATTTACATAATGAAATACAAAACGATAACGGTTTTTACAAACCATAACGACGCCGACCTCATCTCATCAGCTATGTTTGATGCAGGTGCGGGCGGCGTTTCCATTTTAGACAAACAAGACTTTCTCGACCTCATAAAAAGCGACGTAATTTGGGATTACGTTGATGAAAGCGTGCTTGAGCAAAGCGAAGTGGTGAAAGTTTCCACGATGTGCGATCCGTCGGATACTGAATTTATCGGCAATTTTCAAGCAAATCTCGAGGAATTGAAGAAAAACGGCGTGCAATTCGGCGAAATTCTGATAGGCGAAATCGACGCGGCGGACTACGAAAACGAGTGGAAAAAGTATTATAATCCCATTCAAACAAAGCATATAACCATCGTTCCGACTTGGATTGACTACAAGGCAAGCAACGACGAGAAAATTATGCGCCTCGATCCCGGTATGGCGTTCGGAACAGGCTCGCATGCAACGACGAGAATGTGCCTTGAACTTATGGACGTTGAGGGCAAAGACGTTATAGATGTCGGTTGCGGCTCGGGAATACTCGGAATAGCTGCAAAAATTTGCGGCGCAAAGAGCGTGTATATGTGCGATATCGACGAGCAAGCGGTTGAATTTGCACGTCAAAACGCCGCATTGAACAACGTTGACGCCATTATCGAAAGGGCGGACTTGCTTGAGGGTGACAGACAAGCGGACTTTATATTTGCCAACATTACGGCGGATATTCTTATGCGTTTTTCAAAGAGCATCGGCAAACATTTGCGCAAAGGCGGAATTATCGTATTGTCGGGCATAATTGACACGAGAGAGGACGAAGTGGTACAATGTTACCGTGACGCAGAATATGAGATTATCGAGCGTCAAAGTATTGACGACTGGCGCGGTTTCAAGCTCAAAAGAGCAAACGACTGAGGTTGTCAAAAATGTCAAAATATACGATTAGATTATGGAAATAAGACGCTTTTTTGTAAATCCAGAATCAATATGCGATGATACCGTAACCGTTTGCGGAGACGAGTTTTTGCATATGACAAAAGTCTTGCGCTACAAGCCCGGATACAAGGCTATCGTGTGCGCAAACGACGGTTTGGAAAGGCTTTGCACTATAAAAAGCGTTTCAAAGGACTGCGCAGAGCTTTCCGTGGACGAGGTTAGGGTGCAGGATAAGAAGAATACACACGTAACTTTGTTCGCAGGAGTGCTTAAAAACAACAAACTCGATATTGCCGTGCAAAAGGCGGTGGAACTGGGCGTCGATAAATTCGTGCCGTTCATGTCCCACAACTGTGCTGAAACGAAATTTGCAAGCGAGAGGGCAAACAAGATTGCGCTCGAATCCGCAAAACAATGCGGCTCGGCATATCTCACAGAGGTTGAGGACGTCATATCCTTTGACGATATGCTCAAACGCTTTTCTACCTTTGATAAGGTATTGTTTGCATACGAATATGAAAAGAAAAACCGCATAAAAGACTGCGATTTGAGCGGTAAAAGTATTGCTCTTGTCGTGGGCGCAGAGGGTGGTTTTACGGAAGAAGAAGTGCAGAAAGCCAAAGATAACGGGGCGCAAATAGTTACGCTCGGCAAGCGCATTTTGCGTGCCGAAACGGCGTCTATCGTCTCGTGCGCGCTTTTACTGGATACGTTGGGGGAACTCGATTATGACTGAAAAATTGCCCAAAGTGTGCGTTTTTACGCTGGGTTGCAAGGTAAATCAATACGATAGCGACGCTATGCTTGCCGTTTTCGAGCATGCAGGCTTTGAAATATGCGAAGGCTTGGAGCCTGCGGACGTTTACGTTATCAATTCTTGCGCAGTTACTGCAGAGGCGGAAAAGAAATCTCGCCAATCGGTGGCAAGAATACTCAAAGTCAATCCAAACGCGCGCATTTACGTGTGCGGTTGCGCGTCTCAAAACAATTTTTCGCAATTTGCCAAAAACAACGTAGAATACATATCCGGTACGGACAAAAAACTCGATTTTGCGAGAAAAATCGTCAATCAATACGTCAAAGACGAGCAATTTGACAAAATCGTGCCTGACGGATTCGATATAAGCAAGGAGTTCGAGGACAACGACGGCGTTGTCAATCTCCGTACTCGCCATTTCATCAAAGTGCAGGACGGCTGCAACAATTTCTGCAGTTACTGCCTCGTGCCGTACGTGAGAGGGCGTTCTCGCTCTCGCTCCGTAGAAAGCGTGGTGAGGGAACTCGAAACCGTCAAAGACGTCGCAAAAGAAGTGGTAGTGACGGGCATCAATCTGTCCGCATACGGCAAAGATAACGATACGTCGCTTGCAAATCTTATGATTGCGCTTGCAAAATTCGACTTTTCCGTGCGCCTCGGCTCGCTCGAAGTGGGAGTTATCACCAAAGAATTTTTGGACGCTACGACAAAAATCAAGCGTTTTTGTCCGCATTTTCACCTATCGTTGCAAAGCGGCGACGACACGGTGCTTAAGCAAATGAACAGAAAATACAATTGCACGCAATATTTCGACGCGGTGCAGTTGATTCGCAAATATTATCCGTCCGCTGCAATCACGACGGACATTATCGTCGGTTTCCCGACGGAGACGGAA
>DBJV01000096.1:226-844 GCA_002297185.1 Christensenella sp. UBA767 | reverse complement strand
TTTGCAAGAAAAGTCGGATTTTCGGATATTCACGTGTTCCCGTATTCGTCGAGAAGAGGCACGGTGGCAGGGCGTATGAAAACGCTCGATCCCGACGTCGTAAACGACAGACAAAAGCGTATGACGGCTGTCAAGAAAGAACTTGTGGATAATTATCTCAACAAGCAAATCGGTATGCCCGTAAACGTGCTTTTTGAAACGCAAGAGGACGGCGTTTGGTGCGGACATGCGCCCAATTACGTCAAAGTGTATTCCAAAAACGGCGCGCATAACGAGGTGAGATTGATTGTGCCGTCGCACAAGTATTTCGACGGCGTTGCCGACGATACCGTGCAATAATTTCGATATTCTAACGGAGGTTTTTTATGGAAAACTGTGTTTTTTGCAAAATCGTAAAAGGGGATATCCCCTCGACAAAAGTCTATGAGGACGACGATATGATAATCATCAAAGACCTCAATCCGCAAGCGCCCGTGCATCTTTTGCTCATTCCCAAAGAGCATTACGCCAACATCATCGAGATGACCGACGCACAATCCCAAACTCTTGCAAAGTGCATCAAAAAACTCTCCACGCTCACCGATACGCTCGGACTTGAAAACGGTTTCCGTCTCGTAT
>DBJV01000096.1:0-192 GCA_002297185.1 Christensenella sp. UBA767 | reverse complement strand
GCATTTGCATATTCATATTTTGGGAGGCGAAAAACTTTCTGACACAATGTGTTAAGATAGCGACTAACTTTGTCATTGAGCGAATAACTGCAAAAACACTCTATTGCAAAATGTAATAGAGTGTTTTTTTGTTCTTCTATCATGTTTTCGTCGTAATACCTTAAATGCAATTTACCCCCTCTTTCCGGACAC
>DBJV01000037.1:18943-30737 GCA_002297185.1 Christensenella sp. UBA767 | reverse complement strand
TAAAGACCATGCTTGCAAGAAAAAGGACGCAAACAAGAGCGACTATGCTCTTCTTCATAAATTTACGTTTTTCCATTGCTTGTTCTCCTTTATAAAAATTTATTTTTTTCTTGTTTATAATCATGCGTCTGCGAGGAGTGCTGCTCCCCGCTTTCGCCGTTGATTTTCGTCAGTCTTTCCACACGTAGATGACAAAGTCGAGGTTTTGGTCGATAGGCGCAATCCAAATGCCGTTCACTTCATCGTGATACTCGTCGTATTCGTTGCGCACAAAGCCTTTTGCCGTCAACATTTCTCTGACCGCCGTAAGTGAGGAATTGATTGTGTAGTCCACGTCAAGCGGCACGTCGTAATAGAACACAATCGATTGCTTAAACACCTTCGATCCGCCCGGAATCTTCTTCGTCGTAAGACCGAATCCGTAAGTATCGCCGAGTACGTCGCCGAAGAACGGCATCAAAGTTGCCATATCCTTGCCATAGAATTGATTGAGGTATTCCAAAGCGTTGGTTTCCACGTCATCCTCTGTCGTGGACGATTCATCGTCACGCACTTGGATGGTCAATTGATTCCATTCGGTCGGAACTTGTCTCGTATCGAAACTCACGTTCACGCCTGCAGGATTGGTTGTGGTGTTGAAGTCGGAATACTTTATCATTACGGTGCTGTACATCGTACCGAGATAGGTATAGAAACACGCCTCTGTGATATAGCCGTCTTTGACCACTACGAACGGTGTAAACGTCGTGCCGATCAATATGCCTTTCGTTGCAAAGATGCCGTAAAGGTTGATGTCGTTGCCTACGCCGTAATAGAACGTGGACGCTACGCCGCACATTGCCTCGTTTACAAAATACGTATAGGTGCCTGCATCCTCGTCATACGAATATTCGCTGAAAATCTCCGCAGAGAATGCAAAACTCGGCTTTGCGTTTGCAAACGATTTTTGATATGCGCGATTTGCATTGTAAGTCGTTTGCTCGGACTCGTCCGTCTTTGTTTTCTCGCTGAACGTATTGTAGAGATTGTCGGTTATCTTCTTATAACCGTAAGCGGCATTCTCGGTGTATGTGCGGATTTCGTTTTGATTGTTGTCGTATTTCACCGTATACGGAGTGAAATAGCAAAGATCGTCCGTAATCGTCTCGACAAACCCCTTGTAACTGGAGCCGTATGCCGAACTTGTCATCTCGTAGAAATCAAGCGTATAACTGTCGAGCGCGCGCATGTTGTCGATTGCGGTTTGCAATCTGTCGTACAACTCGTCATATTGCTCGTCATGAGTAAACGTGCTTATAGTCGGCACTTTGACGCTTTCGCTGGCGTTGATTGCAAGATAAAGTTCCTGAACGGCTTTGTATCCTTCCGCAATTTGATAATCGTCTGCGCTTTGAGCGTAAATTCCGACGATTTCGCCTTCGTCAATGATAAGGCCCCACTTTACGACGTTAAAATCATAAGGCGTTGCGGACGCGATGAGGCGTTTTGACAACGTTTCGTTGTTGCCGCTATACATCCAACGCCACGTAGTTTCGTCAAACTCGAAATCGTCAATCGAGAGGTTCGTAAGATTGTTGTACAATCCCGAATCTTCCCAAGAAATTGCAATGCCGTCGTCTCCGAGCATAGGAACAAGTTGCTCCTCGTTCATGAAACTTACGCCGACTTGGTTTGCTTTTCCGTCAACGTTCTTGTAATACAAGCCCGTCTTGATGCCCGTGGAATTGTCCTCATATTCGGCGTACCAATTGCTACCGTCCATTGCCGTTCTGATAGGCAATGTCAACGTCCTGTAATAGTTGCCGTAAAAATCCGTCTTGTAAAGGTCAATCTTATCGTAGCCTTCAAAGCCGATTTTTGCGTGATTGAGTGCTGCGAGCATATCTGCCGTGAGGTCTGTTCTTGCAACGATCCACACTTCTTTTTCCGCAAAGCAAGCGGCGTTTTTGGTGCTTGTAGCAACGATTTTGATCTTCTTATCGCCCGTAACTTCGTTTGCGGTAACCTTGCCCGTACTGTCAATCGTGGCATACGCTTTACCTTCTGCCAACGACCACGTAATTTCGCCTTCTTTTGCCTTAACGCCGTCGATATATGCGTCGTAGGTTACGCTCTTTCCGCTCTTGATTTCCGCAGTTTTGGAAATGGTAACTTTAACTTCTTGCGGCTTGGGCGTAACGCCTTTACCCTCGAAGAAACCTTCCTCGCTCTTTGCGGAGTTGTTGTAGCCGTTTGCCTTTGCATACACGCTGTAACGGATGTCGTTTACAAGCAAGCTTTGCGCCACTTGATAAGACGTATTCGTTGTCTCGAACTCGTTTCCGTTGAGCACCACTACGTAAGACGTTGCGTTTTGAACTGCTGTCCAAGAGATAACGCCTGCGTCGGACATTTGGACGTTTTGCGGAGTTGCGAGCGTTGCGGGTGTGGGCGGATTATCTCCGCCGCCCTTGTTGTTATCGCACGCGACGAACGCTGTGAGCGCGCACACGACAATAAGTGCTATTGCCAATACGTAATTAAACTTTTTCATACGCACTCTCCTTCTCAATAATTGAATTCGTGTACGATTTGGACTTGTTTGCCGTCCGTCGTATTGAATTCGCAAGTGATTTTCGTAAGCGTTTTCTTCTCAAACTCACACACGAGAGACGCGTCTCCGCTAATCTCGTATGCGCCGAGTTTCATAACGCTTGCAAAGTCCTCTTTTGATACGGTGCAAGAGAATTTGTCAGATTTCATCTTCAAATTGTTTGCGCTGTATTCGGAAAGGGATATCGGCAACAATTGCTTTCTGTCAACGCCCGATTTTTGCTCGGTGTTGGTGGTTTCGGCAAGTTGAAAACTCGAATTGAGCGTCTTTTCAACCGTCGTAATGTTGGCATTTGTGCCGTCGATTGCCATATTTCTTTGATATTCATAGACAAGCACGCCTTGGTCTTGCATTGTGATATGCGAATTGACCGAGGTTACGCTGTCCATAGATTTTGTCATTGCATCGCTGTACTTTGCGAAATCCTTAATCACGAAATCGCAAGCGCAGAGTGCAAATACGAGGACGAGAATTACCGACGTCAACAATATAAACTTGGTCTTTTTCATCTTTTCATCCTCCTATTATATAATGGTGCGTTTGAGTACAAACGCCAGTCCTGCAAGTGCAAGAGTCGATGCAAACACGATTGCAAAACCAATATTGTCCGTTGCGTCTTTGAGCGGCGTAACTTGTTCTGTTATCGTGTTGCGATACTCGTTGTACGACGCTCTGAATGCGTCGAGTTTGGTCGTATCGAGGATCGCCCTGTCGCTTGCTTGCAATGCGTCCATTTGCTCGATTACGTTCTTGACCGCATCGATTGCGCTTACGCTGAACGTGTCGGGCAATGCGTCGATAAGTGCTTGAACCGCTTTGACCTTCTCGCTTGCGTTTGCAAACTTGAGGTTTCTTATCGTCGTCTTTGCATCTTGCACGGCTTTGACGAGAGCGTTCCACTCTGCCTTGTCATAACCGTACGCCGTCGGGTCTTGCGTGACGGAATTGTATGCGGTAAGCGCATTTGTTACGAGTTGTTCGTTTACGAGAGTTACGTTTTGGAGCGCAGCCACTTGTTTTGCGTAATCGTAGAACTCGATCAAACTCTTTTCCATTGCCTCGTAGTCACTTCTGAGTGCATCGTCAACGCTGCCGAAATAGACGAGATATACGAGCGAATCGTATCCTTCAACGTTTGCGTTGGAAGGCAAAATCATCGAAATCGGGTTCTTCTTTCCGAGCAAGTCGATGAAGTTGAAATACGCAAGTTCGTAATTGAATACGTCGAATTGACTGTGCAACAATTCGTAGCCCGGATCGTTGGAATTGAGCGTCGCGTCCTTGTTGTAGCAATTTTCCATTGCAGGAGCGATAACCGACTTGAATTCCACGCTCTTAAGAGCGGTATATCCGTAGAATGCGTATTGACCGATACGTTTGAGTCCGTCAGGAAGAACGATTGACGTAACGTTGGTGTTTGCGTTGCCGGCATAGTCGTCAATACGTACCGTGCCGTCCATTACGACAAGTTCTTTCCTGAGCATTCCGCTCGGCACCGCTTTGAGTTCGTATTTTCCCGACGCGAGTTTAACGTAGAGCGCACCGCCGTTCAAAAGCGCATAATCGTTTATCTTTCCGTCTGCAGACGTTACGTTTTGACCGCTCGTGTAACGATTGAACACTCTTAATGACGTGCATCCGTAGAATGCGCCTTTGCCCACGCTTTCGAGATTAGACGAGAACATGAAGGCTAAAAGCATTGCGGATTTTTCAAACGCAGAGTCGCCGATCGTTCTGAGCATCGGAGCGTTGAATGCCGTGATGCTCGTTGCTTGGAACGCATATTTGCCGATTGTTTCGAGCTTGTCCGCATTCACCGTTCCGTAAAGTCCCGTTTGAGCGAACGCACCCTCGCCGATAGACACGACTTTTGCGATATCCACACTTGAAATCGGAGCAAGCGTAAAGGCGTATTGACCGATTTTCGTTACGTTTGCGAGGTTGACCGTCGTGAGTGACGAGCATCCGCCGAACATATAATCGGGAATCGTCGTCATATTATCGGGAAGTTGAGCCGATTTGAGAGCCGAGCAGTATGCGAACGCATAGTCTCCGACCTTCGTCACGGATGACGGAATGACGACGCTTTCGAGTTTCGTGTTGTAAAGGAACGCCATTTCGCCGATTCCCTTGAGCGTATCGGGCAATTCAATCGTCACAAAGCACGGAGCCGCTCCGTATTGGCTGTAGCGACCGAATGCGCAAGCGCCGATAACTTCAGCCACGGGGATATAGACTTCGGAAAGTCCTGCGCAGTCCGCAAAGGCGTAGTCGCCGATGTTCTTGACGTTTGCAAGATTTGCTCTCATAAGAGCGGTACAACCGTAGAACGCCTCTCTTTCGATCGTGTCGTCCGTCTTGGAAAGGTCGATCGTATGAAGTTTCGTATCGTTTGCAAAGCAGCCTTGTCCGATGTGGACGTTTCCGCCCTCGGGCATATTTACCACTTCGAGAAGTTTACAACTTTGGAACACGCCGAGGTTGAGTGTGACGTTTGCACCGAGCGTAACCGTTTGGACGCTCGAGTTGAGGAACGCACCCTCGCCCACTACCGCATTTTCGCCGATAGAAACGTTTGAAATCGCAGTATTGACAAAGGCATATTCGCCGATGTTCGTGACTTTGTCGAGGTTGACCGCCTCTTTAAGAGACGAGCATGCCGCAAAGGCTCTCTTACCGACGTTTGCGCCCGATTCGGGAGCAAACGCAACTTTCGTAAGCGTATCGCAACCTGCAAACGCAAATGCGCCGATTGCGGTATCTTTGCTCTCAAACGTTACCGTGTTCACTTTCACGCCTGCAAACGCGCTGTTTGCAATAGCGGTATATTTTGCGTCTATAACCAAATCTCCGTATTCAACGCCGACCGCCGCCAAAATAATGGTGTTTCCGTCCTTGGAAAGCAAATAGTTGCCTTCTGCGGAGTAGTTTGCATTGCCTGCCGCAACTTCGAACGTGGAAAGCGCGGTGTCTTTGAACACAAAGCCTTCGATTTGTTTGATTTTGGTATTCGCGCCAAACGTGACTTTTTCGAGTGCGGAACACTTGTAGAACGCATAAGCGTCTATTTGCACTTCGCAATCGGGAAGAGCGATAGTTTGGAGTGCGGACGAGTTGTAGAACGCTTGCTCGCCGATGACGTTCACGCTACTTCTGATATCCACGCTCGTAAGCGACGGACAATCGCTGAACGCACCCTTGCCGATAGACAACAAGTCGTTGTGAATGGTCACGCTTTCAAGATTTGCGCATCTTGCAAAGCAATATTCGGGGATAAACGTGCGTTGATTGTAGATATCCACGCTCGTAAGTCCCGACTTTGCGAACATTGCGTAGGAAAGTTGTGTTGACTTGTCAAGCACTACGCTTTCAAGCGACGTGCAATCCTTGAACGCCTCTTTGCCCGTATTGCGCAATGAGGTGAGGTTTGCGCTCGTGAGAGCCGTGCAGTATTCGAATGCGTTTGCGCCGATACTCAAAACATTTGCGAGGTTGATGCTTGCGAGTGCTTTGCAGTTTTTGAATGCAGACGCACCGATGACTTCCACTTTGCTTTGAGTGAGGTCGTTGCCTTCAACCTTCGTGCCGTCCTCTTTGACGACGTTTATGGTTTCGAGTTTTTTGTCGCCGTAGAACGCATACTCACGAATATATTTGACGGAATCGGGTATCGTCACCGATTTGAGTCCCGTGCAGTTGTAGAAGGCGTATTTCTTGATTTCCTCGACGCCTTTGGGGATAACCACGCTCGTTACGCTCGTGTTGGACGCAGGAATTTTGTTTGCGTCGTAATCGTCCTCGTCAAGTTCAATCGAGTTGTCCGTTTCGTACAAGCAGAACGCAAACGCGCCTATGTACAAAATGCCTTCGTCGTCGGGGATAACGACATTGCCGCCAAGTCCCTTATACGCAATGAGTTCACGGTTTTCGATGACAAATTCGTTCTTGACTCTTATCGTAACCGACGCTTGGATGTAGGAATTTTTCGGTTTAACCGTAATGATTGCCGAGCCTTCTCTGAGTGCGGTAACTTCGCCCTTTTCGTTGACTTGCGCAATATTCGTATTGTTTGAGGAGTACTCGAACTCGTATTTATCCGCTACGTACCAAGGATCGATATCGTAGTTGAGTCTGATTTTCTCACCGGGATACATTCCGATATCCGATGCTGCCGCAACGAATCTTCTGTCGCCCGTCTTGCCTATCTCGCTGGTTTGGGCCGCGCGAGAATATGCAAACAACGTGTCGTAATATGAGAATCTGACTTCTTTGAGCGACGCTTTGTTGTAGTCGTCGGTCACGGATTGAAGAGATATATCGCTCGTTGAGGCAAATACTTCCGAAGAACTCGTATCCGCCGTTTCGTCGTCCGAGGTAGTTGCTCTCTTCTTTACGTTGATGATGATAACCGCTTGGTTGAGATCCATTTGCTCTTTCACCGTTACGGTTGCTTTGCCTTCTGCGATGCACTTGACAAGACCGTTCTTGACTTCGAGAACGTTCTCGTTGGAGGATGACCAAGACAAGTATTTCAAGTAATCCTTGTTTTCGTCAACGCTGTCGTCGCCCGTTGCAAGATATTGAGAGAGGTCAATCACTTCGTCCTCGTATGCGGACAAAATGATAAGATCTGCGCCGTCCATCGTGCCGTCTTTGGTGAACTTGAAGTCGCCTTTGGTTCCCGGAAGTTGGCAAAGGAAGATGTTGGAGTTGAGTGCATAGTCGTCAATCGAGAATGCGAGCGCACTCGTAATCAAAGCGTCGTTGCCGATATCTTTGAGGTAGTCGGTTATCTCGAATTTTACGGTTGTGTCCGTACCCTTTTCGCTATATACGGGGATCGGATTTTCCGTAAGGAAGGTATAACTGCTGCTAGACGTAAAGATAATCGGAGTTATGGATTGTACGTATTGATTGTCATAGACAACCATATTGATATAGTATCTATCCTTCTTGAGAGTGCGGTCGTACTTCTTCTCATACGTCACGCTCTTGATGACGGGAGCCTCGTCGTCTGCCGTGAAGTCAAAGCCGAAACTGTTGCGCACGTTCTTTGCCGCGCCGCCGTCGCCGTAGTCGAGTTCGCCTTTCATTTCAAAGGTGTATTCGGCATTGTTCACAAGACCGTTTGCCAAAGACTTGAACTTGAGTTGCTCGTAATAAGGCAACGGACTTCCGCCGTAGGAATAAGATTTGGTTGCATTGTAGTCGATGTGTTCCCAAATGACTTCGCCCGTGGCCTTGTCCTTGATTGTGAACGTCATCTTCTTTGCGCCTCTCAAAAGACCTGCATACACAACGGAGATACCGTCAATCGTGCCGAGAATGTTGGAGATCGCTATATGATCCTCGCTTGCGGGAATTTCGTCGTACTTGTTGGTATCGACGTCGTACAAATACGTTCCGAGAGGAATAATGTAGTTGTAGAAGTACGAGCCGTACGGCGTAGTCGCAAGATAATCGGCTTTGAGTTTGTCCTCGTCGTCGATTGACTTGTCGTGTGCCTCGGACTCTACTTCGTAGTAGGTTTTGTCAAACATCGGAGCCTCTGTCCAGTCGCCGTAGAAAGCAAGGAAAGGTACGTTGAGGTCGATATTTTTCGCGTCGTCCGTTTCGTCGCCCGTTTGTTTGAGTTTTATAAATCCTTCGACGTACATACCGTACGGGAAGAGTTTTTCGATGAGTTTCTTTTCTTGGCTCGTGAGAGTATAAGTAACTTTCACTTTTGCCGTTGCGCCTGCATTGACCGTGAGTTTGTTTCCGTCAAGCGTGCCGCCCTCTACGATCTCGAAATTCTTTACGCCTTCGAGAATTTGAGGAGTTTCGGCAACGTGCTTTTCATCGGAGGAGGATACGCTTTCCGTCATACCAACGAGCGACAAATCGTACGTCAACACGTCATCGCTGATGTTGACGACGTTGAAAGACATCTCGTACAAGCCCGTTCTTTGCGGATCGTCAAAGAGTTCAATCTTTGTGCGGTCTTTTGTATAAGTATTGCCCTCTTCGTCTTTTGCGTCAACAGTGAGATACGCTCTCGTCGCAACGAGATTCTTGAGGCTGGCAAGACCTGCGCCCTGCTTGCGCGGCGAATAAGGATTGCCTTCTTCGTTGAGAGCAATCGTTGCCGTGGACATCAACATTTGGTTGGTGAGGACGGAGATTTCTTTCCAACTCTTCTCGGGATATCTTTCTTTGAGGTATTGTCTGATAAGCACCACGATACCGCAGAGGTTAGGCGTTGCCATAGACGTACCGCTCAATTCGTCGTATTTGTTGCCGGGCACTGCGGACTTGATGTTGCCGCCGTGTGCGGTGATTTCGGGTTTAAGTTCGAGAGACGGCGTGGGGCCCCAGCTCGAGAAGTCGGACATAAACGGACCTGCTTGGTTGCTGTATGCAATCGTGAGAGTGCCGCTCTTCTTTGCCGCGAGTTTGTAGCCGTTGTCCTTGGATATGGATATCGTAGGAATATGGTCGCTCTTGCCCATCGACATAGAGATATCGCCGTCGATGTTGTTGTAAATGATACACGCAATCGCGCCTGCGGATTTTGCATAGCGCGCTTTTTCTTCAAACGTGTTGTCGCCACGTCTTACGAGTGCGATTTTGCCTTTTACGTCAAGACCGGAATAACTCGTCTTGCCGCCCGTGCCGGGGACTGTGACGTATTCAAACTCTCTTGCAACGCCGTCAACAACGCCGAGTTCTTTGAAGAAATCGTTCTCGTCGCCCGTGATTGAGTTGGACTCTTTGAAGAAGATGACGTCCGTGCCGTTGCCGACCATATATTTGCTCTTTGTTCCGCTGATAGACGCAACGGAGAGGCAAGCCTCGTATGTGGAAGGAGAACCGACAGTACCGGAGTCGGGGTTGGTGACCATGTTGGTGTTGCCTTGCTCGCCGCCAAAGCCCGTGCTGTAACTGTTGCTCGCAGCCGTAAGAACGCTGATACCGCTTTCGTTGAGTTTGTCGTAAATGGTGTTTACGTTCACTTCATCGACTTCTCTCGAGAAACCGCAAGAAGAACCGAGCGACATATTGATGCAGTCAACGTTGAGCAAAACGGCGTCTTCCAAAGCAAGCAAAATATCTTCCGTCTTGCCGCCCGTACTCAAATCGGGGAAAACCTTCATAAGCACGAGTTGGGTATCGATTGCGACGCCCGTGATAACTTCGTCTTTACCGCCGATGATGCCTGCAACGTGCGTGCCGTGCTCGGAGTCGTACGGATAAACGTTGATATCCTTGTCCGCATAGTCGTATGCAAACGGAATTTTGCTGGATACGTAAACCTTGTCAACGTCAATGTCAGTGGTGTATTTTGCAGCGTTGGTTTGCGACAAAACGCTCTTTATATCTTCTTTTGAGAAAGACACATCCTCTGCCGCAAGATCTCTTTGGAACACCGTGTGAGAGCAGTCAAAACCGCTGTCGAGAATAGCAACCGACGTATTTTTGCCCGTATAGGGTACGCTGGACGAGTTGAAAATACCCGTTTCATACACATCGACGAGGTTGGTGATAGAGGACGCGCCTGTCGAGGACGTGGTTTGCGGACGGTTGTAAGTGTCGCTGATGATGACGCTCGTAACGCCGCTTGCATTTTCGAGCGCGCGCAAATTGCCGTACTTGATAGTTGCGGCAAAACCGTTCATAATCGTGTCGTAACTGCACTTAACGCTCTCAATCAAGCCGTTTTGCGTGAGGCGTCTGATTGCGTTCTCTTGCAACGATTGCAAATAGACGCGTTTATTGGAGCCGACCTCGCTCGCAGCATACTCGGCTACGCTTGCGTAATCGTTCGAATATTCGTCGATATAATCGTCGATGAGGGATTTACCTTCGAGCGAGACCATAACGACTATTTCGTCCGTGTCGAGATAGCCTTTGTTCTCTTTGAGGTAATCGGCTTTGATGCGATCCAACGTCTCCTCTTGCGTGAGTTTCAAACCCGTGTTGAAAACGCGCAAGTTTTGATAGGTCGCAACTTCCGTATTACCGTCGGATATATTGCCTGCGTTTGCACCGCACGCCACCAGCGTGAACACCGACAGCGATATGAGCGCAACCATCAGGCAAATGCTGATTAGTTTCCTTTTCATATATATACCTGAAAAATTTTATTACTATATAATATTTATCTATATTACTTCAACCAGAAGTACATCACCACGCCAACCACCGCAAAGCACGCAAGCACTCCCAACAATATTGGAAGATACACCGCATACCCTGCTCTGATTGCCGCATGACGTTCTTTCCTCGCAAGATGCGCCTCTTCCTTGTCCTTGTTTTTTCCTTTTTCAAGGCGATTGTTGGTTATCTTGTCGGGAATAATGGCGTTTTGACGTCTCACGCCGTCCATATTGTACAGCGTGCGCCCGTCGTCTTCGACGTATATGACTTTGACTTTCTTTTTATCTTTCTTCTTCATCGTTTACGTCGCTTGCGCCTTGGACGTTGCCGTCCTCAAGCGTGTGCGTCACTTCTTGGTTTTGAATGATGTCCGTGCCGTTGAAGTCGTTTTCGCCGCCGATTTCCTCTTTGATTTCGTCGGTTGCGACGGGTGCCGACTCCTCTACCGTCACGTCGTCTGCTTTCTTCTTTTTGAGGATTTTCTCGAATGCGTCCTTGATTTTCTTGACTACGTCGTATTCGTCCGCAATCTCTTTTTGACGCTCTTCCATCTCTTTGACGTGTTCATACGCTCTGTCAAGTTCTTCTTGTCTGCTCATAATATCCTCGTCGTAGAGGTGGCAGGCAACGAAGTGTCCGGGAGTTACCTCGTGATACTTCGGCTCGATAATCTTGCAGACGTTCATACATTGCGAGCAACGAGTGTGGAATTTGCAGCCCTTCGGCGGATTTGCAGGAGACGGGATGTCGCCTTCGAGAATAATTCTCTTGTTCTTCACATCGGGATCAGGCACGGGAACTGCCGAGAACAGCGCCTTTGTGTAAGGATGGAGCGGATTGTCAAACAACTCGTCCGTCTCGCCCTTTTCCATCATGTTGCCGAGGTACATAACCATAATTTCGTCCGTTATGTACTTGACCACCGACAAATCGTGTGAAATGAACACGTAGGTGAGGTTCATCGTCTGTTGCAATTCTTTGAGCAAATTGATGATTTGCGCTTGAACGGACACGTCGAGTGCGCTTACAGGCTCGTCGCAGATGACCAAATCGGGCTTTACC
>DBJV01000037.1:0-18887 GCA_002297185.1 Christensenella sp. UBA767 | reverse complement strand
GGAGAACTCGTGCGGATAACGATCGTAATATTGCTCTTGCAATCCGCACTTCTTCATTATGTCGCGCACGTACGAGGAAACCTCTTCTTTCGGCACGATTTTATGCACTTTCACAGCCTCGGAAATGATGCTGCCGATAGTCATTCTGGGCGGCAAACTGGAATACGGGTCTTGGAATATCAACTGCATTGACGTTCTCAATGAGCGCATCTTCTTTTTGGAGATATTCGTGATATCCTCGCCGTTGTAGTACACTTTTCCGCCGTCGATATCGTACAGTTTGAGAATGGTTCTGCCCATCGTGGTTTTTCCGCAACCGGACTCGCCGACGATACCGATAGTCGTGCCTCTTTTAAGTTTGAAACTGACGTGATCCACCGCTTTGAGAGTTGACGTCGGTTTGCCAAGCAAAGTGCGTGAAAGCACAAAGTGCTTTTGCAAATCGTCAACTTCCAAAATGATGTCGTCTTTTTTGTCTTGTGTGTCTTGAAGGGCTTGCTCGCTTGCCTCGTCAACGCTTTCGACGTTTGCGTTTTCTGCGTTTTCGACGTTTTCAAGCAATTCGTTCTTTTCGATATCGCTCATTGTTCATCGCCCTCCTTTTGTTGATACAGATAGCAGGACACGTAGTGAGTGTCGCTGATTTTGATTTCGGGCGGATATTCGCCTTCGCACGCGCCGATACACTTTGCGCACCTGTTCTTGAAATAGCAGGTATTCGGCAAATTTATCGGGCTCGGGACTTGTCCCGGAATGGAGTAAAGCGGCTCGTTTGACGGGGACGTGATGAGCGGTTTGCTCTTTTGAAGTCCTATCGTGTAGGGGTGTTTGGGGTCGTGGAAGATTTCGCTTGCCGTGCCTTTTTCGATCACCCTGCCTGCGTACATAACAACCACTTCGTCCGCCATTTCCGCAATAACGCCGAGGTCGTGCGTGATAAGCATAATGGAGCATCCCTCTTTGCGTTGCAAGTCCTTCAAAAGTTCGAGGATTTGCGCTTGAATTGTGACGTCGAGCGCCGTGGTCGGCTCGTCCGCAATAATGAGTTTGGGGTCGCCTACGAGAGCCATTGCAATCATAACTCTTTGGCGCATACCGCCTGACAACTCGTGCGGATACGAGGCATACACTCTTTCGGGCATCGCGATGCCGACTTTTTTGAGCATCTCGATACTCACCGCTTTTGCGTCTTGTTTGCTTATGGACGGATTGTGCGTGAAGGACACTTCGTCAAGCTGGAATCCTATCGTAAAGACGGGGTTGAGCGAGGTCATCGGCTCTTGGAAAATCATAGTGATGTCTTTTCCGCGCACCTTGTACATCTCCTTGGTCGGCATTTTTGCGATATCGTAGGCAATCTTTCTGCCCTCTTCGTCATAGCCGAGTTCGTCGGAGTTGAATCTTATTTGACCGTCAACCACTTGTCCTTGCGGCGCTTGCACGAGTTGCATAATGGAAAGCGACGTTACGCTCTTGCCGCAACCCGACTCGCCCACGACGCCAACGATTTTGTTCTTGGGTATCTCGAAAGATACGCCGTTTACAGACATAACCGTACCCGTGTCCGTAAAGAAACAAGTTTTGAGATTTTCTATCTCGATGAGGTTGTTTTCGTCGCGCATTGTGGTCGTATATTCGCTCTTATCGCGTTTTTTACGCTTTTGCGCCTCGTAATACCTCATCTTTTTGATGTTGTATCTGATTATTTTTCTGCTGTCGCGTATTGACAGATAATTCGATGCTTTTTTCTTTCTTTCTATCTTCATAAAACCACCTGTCACTTACTTTTTAGCCTTAGGATCCATCGCGTCGCGCAAACCGTCGCCCACGAAGTTAAAGCCCAATACCGCGATAACGATCATGATACCTGCCGGCAACCACATGTTCATATGGTAACTCAATACCTGCGGATCGTTGGACGTTGCAATCATCGTACCCCATGCAGCCTTAGGCAATTGAACGCCGAGTCCCAAGAAACTCAACGTCGATTCGTACAAGATAACGCTGCCAAGTCCAAGCGTCATGGAAACGATAAGTTGAGGCATAACGTTTGGTATCAAGTGTACGAAAATCTTTCGCCACGTCGGCAAGCCCATAACTTCCGTTGCCGTGATGTATTCTTGCTCTCTCAAAGACAAAATCTGTCCTCTTACGAGACGTGCGACGCCGCTCCAACTGAATATGGTAATGATTGCCATCAACAGATAAATTCTCGTATCCGCATCCACTTGCCACGAATCGATCATCGCCGAGGCGATAAGCAAAATAGGCAACGTAGGCACGCACGTGAATATATCCACTATACGCATAATCAACTGATCGACCCAGCCGCCGAAATAACCTGCCAGACCGCCGAGGATTATACCGATTATCGTCTCGAGTATTACGACGATAAAGCCGATTGTCAGCGAGATACGTCCGCCGTACATAAGTCTTACAAAGACGTCCATACCCTTGTCGTCCGTGCCGAGAAGGTGGTCTTTTGACGGATCTGCGTAAGAGTTGATTTCGGATTTGTGTTGCAACACTTCCTTAATAGTGATCGTTTCGCCGTTTGCCTTGACCTTGTTGTATGAGTTTCTGATCGTGCTGACGACTTCCGTTCTGTCAACCGTTTCTTCGCCCCACTTGTCATAAATCACGGGACCGAGGAATGAGAACAGAATAAGGAATACTATCATTACGAGTCCTACGATTGAGAGTTTTGAGCGGAAGAATCTTCTTCCAACCATTCTCAAAGGACTCATTTCTTTATAGACGTATTCGACCTTTGCGCCGCCGTCTTTTTCTTGTGCCTCGTCGTTTTCGGTGACGTTTTCTGCTACTTCCGCCGTGTTTTCGACGACTGCGGTTTGCTCTTCTTTAAGAGCGGTCACGTCCTGTGCGTCAGAGTCATCGATGTTTATGTTTTTCAAATCTTTTTCTTCCATAATTCACCTACTATTTGCTGAGTTTGACGCGCGGGTCAACGATTGAGTACATGATATCGGACAACAGCGTGCCGATAACCGTCAAAACTGCAAGGAACATGTTGTATCCCATAACGAACGGGATATCGCCTTCCTTCAAAGCCTGATACGCAAGACGGCCGATACCGTCGATGCCGAACACTTGCTCGGTGATCATCATACCGCCGAACAAAGACGGCAAAATTCCCGCAAGCAAAGTTGCGAGCGGAATGAGCGTATTTCTAAAAGCGTGCTTGTAGATTACCGTTTTTTCAGACAAACCCTTGGCTCTTGCAGTTCTTATGTAGTCTGCGTTGAGTACTTCCAAAGTGTTGGTTCTGGTGTATCTCATAAGACCGCCGATGGACAGGAACACGCTGACGAAAATAGGCAATATCATGTGTTGCAACATGTCGCCGAATTTTGCCATTTGACCTGCAAAATCGCTGGCGTAGTCCATGCTTGCATTGATAAGTCCGTTAGGAGGCAAAATCCCGAGATCGACGGAGAAAATCTTGATTGCGATTGCCGCAAAGAAGTACGTCGGCAAGGAAATGCCTATCATGGTAAGCACCGTTGTTATGTAGTCGCGAGCGGAATATTGATGCGTTGCGCTTGTGATACCGAGCGGAATTGCAATCAAAAATTGCAAAATCGTCGCAATAAACGCAATCGCAAACGAAATCCACATGTTTTCGCTTATGACTTGTCCAACAGGCTTTTCGTACTTAAACGATACGCCCAAGTCGCCCTTACACATATTGCCGAGCCACTTGAAATATCCGCCCATTATGCCCTCGAAAGACGAATCGCCTATTCCGTACAATTCCTTGAATCTGGCGATGTCCTCCTGAGTGACCGTTCCGGCTTGAAGTTGTTGAGAATACTTCAAATCCACGTAATCGTTTGGCATCAATCTGACCATCGTATAAATGATGATGGACACGCCTATAAGGATTATTATAGAAATGAGTATTCTTTTGACGATATATTTAAACATCTTTATACACGCGCGCATTTGAGGCGAGTTGCCTCAAACCGCGCTTTTCCTCATAGTATTTTCGCGCCGTAGCGCATTGCTTTATTTGTTATTTTGTAGTAACGAGCGATACGTTCCAAAGTTCGCTTGTCAATCCTTTGAACGGAGAGAGGTCGCTCGGCTTGGTAAACGTGCTTGCGTCGATCTTATTGGTGTTGTATGCAAACAAGTCTTTTCTTTGGTAAGTCGGGAGTTCGATTGCGAGTTGCATTACGATATCGAGTGCGTCGCTGTAATCTCTTGCTCTGTACGTCTTATCCTCTGTCTTACGAGCTCCTTCGATAAGTTCGGACAATTCATCGATAAGTTTACGCTCTACCGCATATTTTTCCGTCGTGTCGTTGAGAATTTGTTTATAACCCCAGTTGAGTACGGAAGTTGCCGTAGATTCTTTGTGATAGACTTGATACATATCGGGATCGATCGTGGAGCCCCATGCCGCAGCCCATACCGTGAGGTCGCCCGTGGACAACTTCTTGAGTGCGTTGGAGTCCGTGGTTACCGTGATTTGGAATCCGCATTCGTTAAGCACTTCTCTTGCGTGCAACAATGCGTTGAATGCCGGGTGATCGGTCTCTTCACCTGCGATGGTGAACGTGTATTTGAGTTTGTCGCTGCCCTTTTGATAGATACCTTCGCCGTTGAGGGTGTAGCCTGCGCTTTCAACCAAAGAAGTGATAAATCTCTTTTGTTGATCTTCGCTCATCTTTTGTCCCGTAGTAAGTCCTTCTTCTTGAACGAACTCTCTATAATCGGGGTTGACCACATACAAGTCTGCAGGAACTGCGCCGCCGATGTACGGATAGTACGGGGTCGGATCTTCCGTGCCGTATTCGCCGTCGTTGTATCCGGGATATGCCCAGCTCGAACGAGACATAGAACGGTAAATCGGGCTTGCGGTCGTCTTGTAGTAATCAACGGTTTCTTGAGTGTTGATTGCGTGCATGATCGCTTGTCTTACCTTGATTGACGGAACTTTACCTGCGTTGATGCCGATGTAGCCGTAACCGAGAGTGGATACCGATTGGCTCGCATAACCTTCGTGGCTGTTGATTTCTTCAATCGTTTCGGGTTTTGCGTTGGGTTCTGCAAAGTCAACTGCGCCCGTGTAAAGCGTCGTCGTAACGTTGTTGGAACCTACCACTTGATAACGCACTTTCTTAATCTTTGCGGGCCCCATGCAGAAGTACGGGTTTCTCTCAAAGTAGATGACGCCTTTATCGTAGAATTCACCGGACGCAACGTTGTCTATGCCACCGCTGGATTTACTTGCAGCATATGCGCCTGCGCCGACGGGAACGCCTACCTTGTTCGGGTCTTTGACGACTTCGTTCATAAAGGATTGAGACATAAATTCGACGCCGAATTCGTTTTTATAGTTGAACGACTTGATATAATCCTTGCCGTGCCAGTTGCTTGACGAATAGTAGTACATCGGAGCGATACCGATTGCAAAGTTCCAGATTGCCTTGGGGTCAACGCCGTTGATAGCGATAGAAAGCACTTCGTTGAAACCTTCTTTGACATTGCCGTTTTCGTCGTATTCGACGGGTCTGTATTCCGTGCCGTTTACGACCACGCTTTCCGTGTGGTTTGCAAATTTGATACCGGAGATGTTTTCAACGGTCTTTTTGTTGGTTTTCGCAAACTCTTCCATCGCTTGTTTCTCAAGGAACTCGGTAAGAGTTACGGAAGTGTTCCAGTAAGACACGATTTCGACGATGCTATTGGGCATCTTCTCTGCGAACACGATTTCGATTGCTTGTTGCTTTGCTCTTTCTTTTGCTTGTTCTTCGTTCTCGCCGTCTCTGGGAACAGACCATGACTTGATGTCTTGCAAGTCGTTGGTGAAGGACGCTTTCAGTTCGCCGTCCTTCTTGTTCCAAGTAATCATACCTTCGTTATAAAGGAACGCCTCTTGGTCGGTCGTGAACAAGTTTTTGTAAAGAGTGCCGTCCTCGTCCTTGAAGGAAATATCCTTGTAGGAGTCAACGTTGTTAGAGTAGTCGGTTGCAAGCTCTTCTTCAAACAATTCGGCTGCTTTTTTGAAGTCTGCGACGACGTTATCGTTACCGGAGTTTTCTTTTGCATACGCCGTAAGATATTCGGTCATTGCCTCAACACTATCGGCTGCGTCCTCGTTAGCTTTGAGTACTGCATTGCACGCACCGATAAGTTTGCTGATTCTGCCCTTCGCTACATTTGTGAATTGCTCGTTAAAGTTGTCTTGCTCGTTCTCGTTTTGGCTTTGTGTGCGGTATGCTTTCAAACCGACGATATCCGTTGAATAAATGGTGCTTGAACCGGTATATGCGGGATCGAGATATACGTAGTAGTTGAAAAGCACGTCCTTAATCGTAAGATAAGAGCCGTTGGAGAAACGGATGTTGTTTTTAAGCACGAAGTAGTACGTCGTGATACCCTCGTCGTCGTTGCCTTCGTATACGGATTGATAATCCTTTGCTACAACAGCCTCGTTGTCGCCGTAAGCAACGTTTCCGTCCTTATCGTTGGAAAGCATTGAGATTTGCGTCATACCGACAACGCTGTTGTCGGGGCCCGTCGATGAGAAGAACGGGTTGAAAACTTTATCAACCGCCTGCGTCGAGAATACCAACGGGTCGTTTTCGTTGTCGTAAGCGACTTGATCTTTGTTGCAGGCTGCCAGCGCAATCATGCTGGAAAGTGCCGTGACAACTACTAGCACAAGGCTTACGATTGTCTTGACTTTTTTAGAATTCATTACTATCTCCTTCAATTCTTTTCGAATTTGTTTTTTACTATTTTGTTTCGTTTATCGAGGGGACGAAGTTCTCAAAGTTCGACGCCTCGTCTTTTTGTCTGTAACCGTCTCTTGAAAGTTCGAATATCGTATCGTCGCCTTGCGGCAAACTGACGATCTCATAACTCAATTCAAAGGTTACGTTCTTGACAGTCGATCCCGTTGCCGTCATGCAGAACGGCGCAAGATAAACGTATTGCGCCTTGCTGTATTCGCCTTCGATAACGAGTTGCACACCAGTGAAGTTTACGTTTTGTATGGTCGAATTCACAATTTCACCGAACAAACACACATAGACAGCATTTTGAGAACCGTTTTCGAAATTCGGTCTCGTATCGCTAAGGTTGTACGCAAGCTTGAAGTTGGAAACGGTGTGTCCGTTACCTTCAAACGTTCTCTTCGTATATACGTCGAAGGACAACGTCTTGCCGCCCATATCGATGTCCGCGTCAAGATAAATGCTGCTTGATTTCGCACTCATAAGATCGCTTGCGCTGCGCACTATGGTATATTCGCCCTTGATGTATTTTGCATACACGTCTATCGCAAGGCTTTCTTCTCCGCCGGGATGCTTGTATCCTTCAACGGGTGTCTTGAAATCCGAATCGAGATAATAACCGCCGTTGAGCATCGTGCCGTTTTGGTGTACGTATGCGGTGTATCCGCTACGTCTGTTGGCATATTTCGTTCTGTCGTTAAACTCCTCGCCTGCTTTGACGTTGTAAGTGCCGAGCACAACCTTGTTTCCGTTGTCGTCAACGTAGCAAACGTTGTAGCTGTATTTCACCTTGAGTTCCCAACCGGCGTAAAGAGTGATGCCTTCCGTTCCGACCTTGTCCGATTCAAAATTCCATTTGTCCGAATAAGTCACGTCGTTTCCGTTGACGGTCTTGGTTTTATACCAGCCCAAGAATTTGTAGCCCTCTCTTGTCACGGTCTCTTGCGAAAGTACGGTCGGATCGTAAATGAGATTGCTCGAACCTGCCTTAAAGTCGTAATATTGCAACACAGGCAAGTCACAGTTCATATATGAGCCGCCTTCCAATTCGTAAACAATTTTCGTCATACCGTCATAGTTGGTGGACGAGTTGCAGGCCACAAGCAAACTTGCCAGCGCAACCATTATCAATGCTATGACCAATACCTTTCGTTTCATATTTCCTCTTGCATACGTTTTGTATAAATTTCATTCATATATACACGCACTTACGCACGCACATATTTTTTGATACTAAATAATCTTACTACTCTCGCTTATAAGTGTCAAACACAATTTTTACAAAATTCGATTTTTATTTACAGAATTGTATTTTTATGCATAATTTGCAAATTTTGCATACAGTTTAATCCGCAATAAAATCTCAATCTCGATGCGCAAAACCTCGTTCAAAAGGCACTTTTTCAGTGCTGTTTTTGCGTATTTTATCGTAGCAAAATATAGCGAGTTTGTCGCAAAAGCACGTTTTTATTTCAAAATCACACGATAAAGTGCTTGTTTCTGCAAAATTTATCGTCGAAAAATCATTGCAAGTCTATTGTTTTTTATCTTGATTTCGCATCGGTTATTCGTATGTTTTTATACGCTTTTCGGCACAAATTGCCCATAATTTTTATACATTTTCGTTTTAATGTATATTAAAGAAATTTTAATAAAAGCGGACACTTTTCGTATATTCTGTGGCGAAAAATCAATCGGCAATATAAAAAGCGACAGCGCACCTTTCGCGCCGTCGCCCATATTTTTACAAACGATAATCAATCGTTTTCTTTCAGATTTTCTATTTTGCTATGCCTAAGTGAGGCAATATTTCCCTTTATATTTTACCTAAAAATCGCAATTTTTTGTGGCATTATCAGTCTGCCAAAAACGTCGGCTTGCCATAGACGAATATACTTATATAGTCTATCGGCCACATAAAAACGAACAGCGCAATAGACAGTATTGCCGCCACAAGCGTGGTTGCATATCTGGTTTCGCTATACTTTGCAAAGCGGTAAATCCAGCACCAGAAAATGCCGAAAAGAAACATAAGAATGCATTTTGCAACTAGCGGCAGGCTGTCGAATTTTGCCGTGAACGACTTGCGCTCTTCCATACTTTGTTCTATCGGGAGTTTGACAAAGAATTTACTTCCCTTGCCCTTCTTGCTCTTGACGTATATACTTCCGCCGTAGTCGTCAACCACGCACTTCGTTACGTATAAACCTACTCCTTGGCTTGCGCCGCTCGGACGAGAAGTGTCCTCTTTGAAATATTGGTCAAACACAAGCGGCAAATTCTCTTTCGCTATTCCGATACCCTCGTCCTTAACGCAAAAACACAAAAATCCGCCGCTACGTTTGAACGTCACTTTTATCGTCGTTTTCTCTTTGGAGTATTTGACGGCGTTGGAAATGAGGTTTTGCACCACGCTTTCTATTTTTGTTTTATCCGCGCGGATATTGACGTGCGGAATTTTGCCGACCTTGAGTTTTATATTTTTTGTCGCGACGAGTGCTTGCTGCTTGTCGAGGATATTTCCAAACAACACCCTTGCGTCGTACAACACTCGATGTTCTTCGCCCTCGCTCTTCGCATTCCTCGCAGCCTCGACCATGCCTACAACCATCTCGTTCATTTGCTCCGCTTTTTGAGCAATCAACGCAGGATAATCCTTATCGTCCAGCCCGTCCGACAGGCACTCCGCATAACCGGAAATTATCGCAAGCGGCGTTTTCATATCGTGTGCGACGGACGATATGGACACGCTTGCCCTTTTCTCCGTTTGCGCTTGTTCGTCCTTGATTTTGAGCATGGAAAGGCGCAGCGTTTCAAGTCTCACCGCAATTGCGTGATACTCTCCCACACCGCTTGTATCCACTCTCGTATATAGGTCTCCGTCTTGAAATCGAGCAAGCGTCCTTTCAATCTTTACAATGTCACTTCTTTTCATAAAACGATGTTTATATGTCTATTTTGTGTGCATAAACACGTCATTTTGCGTTTTTACACACTCAATCTTGCCACTTGTATCCGAGTCCCCACACAGTAACGACGTTGTTGACGCCCACCTTCGAGAGCTTGTCTCTGAGCCTTGCGATCGTCACCGCAACGGTGTTCTCGTCTATATATTCGTCAATGCCCCACACGTCGTCGATAATCTTTTGCTTTGGCATAATTTGGTTTTCGTGAGCGGTGAGATAGTCGAGAATTTTGAACTCTTTGGACGTGAGTGCAAGCGGCTCTTCTCCGACGCGCGCCTCGTATCTCGACGGAGATATAAGCAACTCTCCGTATCGTCTGTCACCCGTAGGCACGACGTTAAACTCATAGTATCTTCTAAGTTGCGCGCCAACTCTCATCACCATTTCCTTGAAAGAAAACGGCTTTGAGATATAGTCGTCTGCTCCGAGGTTGAACATGCGCACTTTGTCCTCTTCCGTAACCTTTGCCGACACGACGATGATAGGAATATTGGTCGTCCTTCGCAAAGTCTCGCACACGGTAAATCCGTCAAGTTTCGGCATCATGATATCGAGCAACACGAGGTCGGGCTTTACGTCCTTGACCTTTTGCAACGCCTCTACGCCGTCGTACGCCTGATACACGTCATGCCCTGCTCTTTGAAGATAACTCTTCATCATATCCGAAATCTCGCCGTTATCCTCGGCAATAAGTATCTTTCTCATATCCTCTTCCTTTTATCTTTTTTATTATTGTACAACACAATCGCCGTTATTTTCAAGATGTTTTGTTGTCGTCTCTTGATTTTGCTCGATTTTCTTCTTTGCGTTTGCAAAATATCTGGCGTACGCTCTCTTACAATACCATGCGTGCTTGTCATTTTGCGGCGTTTGCGGCATCTTAAAGGAATATTTGCCGTTCACTCTCCAGCCGTTGAGAATGCCGATATTAAACGCGTCCGTCGGGCAATTGAAGGAACATCTCGTACACATAAGGCAGTCGCCGCCAAAACTAAATTTGCCGTTTTCATCGATTTTTATATTACCGACAGGACAATTCCTTGCGCACGCACCGCACTTAACGCACTTTTCGCTGTCAATTTTAAAATGCTTTCCGTTCATCTTCATTGCAGGCTGTTCTATGCGCACAATCCACGCCCAAAGCGCACCGAGAGGCACTCTCGAGAGTTTATGCACTTTGCCCTCAAGCACTTCTCTTGCCTCGATAGGCGCAAGATTTTTGAGTGTGTCGAGCATCTTTACACTCATCTCGTCGGTGTGACGGAAAATCATATTGTACGGCATCACGTAGTGATATTCGCTCTTTGGGACGTATCCTTTCTTTTTTAGGATGCTGTTCATCTTGATTGACGATACGTTGTTGATTTTGAGCGGCTCGCCCGACGTTTTCACGACAAAATATTCCTTTTTGTTTGCGCTCGGCAATGCTCTTGCCAAATCGAGCATTATGGACGGTGCGTTAAATCCGTGTATTGGATACGCAAACCCAACGCAATCAAAATCGTTTGGATTAGGCAGATTGTCAAAGCCTTTTTTGAGCGGAAAAACAGTTGTTTCCACGCCGTTTTTCTCAAATTCCTGCTTGTATATATCGCACGCTCTTTTCGTATTTCCCGTGCCTGAAAACATATAAATTATCGCCTTTTTCATAGTCATCCCTCAAAATGCGTATAGCACGCGTTGTGTTTGTCGTCGTAAAAATAAGTGCAGTTCTCGCCCTTTGCGTGAGTGTCATACCACACCTGCGCATAGAACGGCATAAATTTCGACAATCTGTCGTAATCCCACGGACTCGGTTGGCAGCACTCGGGACACCAATGCCCTGCCTTGAGTATGCAATACGGCGATGCCCAGAATTTATGTCCGTCGTGACACTCCCACTCGAGTTTGGTATATAAATCGCCTTTCGTCATGCTTTGTGAGAGGCACTTACCGCCTCTGAACGCCACCGCCGAGCGCATATCTTCTATATCGAGTTCGCTGTCGGGCTTGCTTTCGTCGTATCCGTGGTCGAGGATGTAGCCGTGTTCTTTGAGTTTGGCGATATCTCTCATATCGTTATAATCGATACTTCCGTCTGCAAGTTGCCCGTGCGCAAGGACGGGGAAATGTTCCCAATCCGTCGGCATGCAGTTTAGATTGTCCTTACTCCCGAAAAACGCCCTGATTCTGCCGTTTTGATTGGTTTTTACCCAATATCTCGGCGCATTGTCGTCTTTGAGCAGCCTCTCTATCGCGAGTTTTGACACGAGTTTCGCCGGCACGAGTTTTCCGAGACGGTAGTATTCGTGCTTGGACAAAATCTCCTGCCAATAATCCTTTACGTCCTCGTGTTGGAAGTCAAAATAATCGTTGAGGACGTGGCTGTCTTGAAACCACATACAATGGAAGTTGCGCAAGGAATTCCAACTCGGTTTCATATACTTTTGCGTTGAACCGCCTATAATCTTAAATCCCTCGTCAAAAGTATCGTAACCCGTAACTCTATTGCACGCTCCGCCGCCAATGTTGTAGCACTTCTTCCAAAACGCGCTTTCAAGTTCGCCTTTTGCGTCCTTTTCCACAAGTCTGCGCATCAAAAGTCCGCTGTCTCGCGCCGTAACCCATTCGATAGGCGCATTGAAACAAGTATGGAACATCAATCCGTCTTTCATATTGTTGGACAGCATTTTGGAGTGCAGCATACCCGTTTGGCGCAACACCGCCCAATTTTGCACGTCGCTGTCTATGACGTAGCGTTCGCCCTTGATTTTGCTTGCGGAATACTCGTCGTAAGTGCTGGATATAAGCGGATCGCCCACTCTGCCCCACGGATGCTTGTAGTTGCGATTGCCGTATATGGCGACGGTGGATATATGCACGAGTTTGGGTTGATTTTCCTTTATCTCGCTCACCGCGTCAACGATATTCATTGCGCCGAGTCGGTTGCACCTGTCCGTAAGGACGGGATAATGGTCTGCCATGGGCGGAATAACCGCCGCGAGATTGAGTACGTAATCGCTGCCCTCGACAAGTTTTCTGCAATCCTCGATATTTGCGATATCTCCAAATATTACCTCAAATCTCGAACCGTATTTGCGTTTCCACTCTCTTGCGAGCCTCTTTTCTCTTCTTCCGCTCACAAGCAACACCTTGATTTTGCCAACGACGTCGCTTTCAAACAATTGCACCAGCGTTTCACGCCCCATATTTCCGCTTGCACCCGTAAGTGCGATAACCTTTTGCATAATTGCCTCCTTTGTTTTACGGCTATATTATCGCACCCAAAAGCAGCATAAATCTTGACAAAAACTTTACAATTTCAAGTTATTTTCGCCCGTTTTCTTACGTTTTTCGCATTTTGTAAGAATTGTGTAAGAATTGTGTAAGAATTAAAAAAGCACAGCAAAATCGCCGTGCTTTATTATGCGGATATACAATGCGTAGCAAGAGATAATTTACCAAGGAACAAACAACAAAAGTCGAGAAAGACGAGAACGTCGCACGGAACGCACCAATTCTTGCGCAGCAAGAGATAATCCGGCGCAGAGCAAGCAGAGAAGTCCAAGGAAATCAAGCATACTTATCGAGTGCAAACGTTGACCAAACACGGAGCAAGGCGCACAAGTCGCAAAACAAATATAAAATATGCGTAGCAAGAGATAATCCGGCACAGAGCAAGCGGCGAAGTTCAAGGAAATCGAGTACGCGTAGCGGAGTGTACACGGAAGTACACGAGCAACACGCACGGAGATTGACGCAGAAAAAAAAAGCACAACCGAAGTTGTGCTTTTGTTTCGTTGCTTGAATGCGCCCGATTATCTCTTGCTGAATTGGGGAGCTTTACGTGCTTTATGCAAACCGTATTTCTTACGCTCTTTTGCTCTCGGGTCACGAGTGAGGTAACCTTCGCTCTTAAGAGTTGCTCTGTAAGCCTCGCTGTCTGCGACGCAGAGCGCTCTTGCGATACCGTGACGGATTGCGCCTGCTTGGCCGGTGTAACCGCCGCCGTAAACGTTGACGTAAACGTCAAATTTATCGGTCGTGCCTGTTGCAACGAGAGGTTGATTGACGATGAGTTTCATCGTGTCAAGCGGGAAGTACTCGTCGAGAGTGCGCTTGTTGATGATGATTGCGCCTTCGCCGCCGGGGATAAGACGAACTCTTGCGATAGCGGTCTTTCTTCTACCGGTGCCGAGATATTGAACTTTCTTGGTTTTCTTAGTAGCCATATTCCACCTCTCAATTAGTTGAGTTTTAGCTCAACGGGGCATTGTGCCTGATGATCATGCTCTGCACCTGCGTAAACGCGGAGTTTCTTGAGCATTTTTGCACCGAGCGTGTTCTTGGGGAGCATACCCTTGACAGCCTTGTACACGACGAATTCGGGTTTTTCCGCCATCAATTTCTTGTATTGGATTTCCTTGAGACCGCCGATGTATCCGGTGTGATAACGATAGTATTTGTCCACGAGCTTGTTGCCTGTGAGGACGATTTTATCGCAGTTGATTATGATAACATGGTCGCCGCAATCGACGTTGGGAGTGTATTGGGGTTTATTTTTGCCTTTCAAGATTGTAGCAACTTGAGATGCAAGACGTCCGAGAACCATATCGGTTGCATCGACGATATACCACTTGCTTTCCACTTCGCCCGGCTTTGCCATATAAGACTTATTGTTTTTTGCCATTGAAGACAAATCCTTAGCCATAGTGCTAACCTCCATAAATTGTTTTTGCAAGGCGTATGCCGAACTCGGAGGGGCTAGTTCTTCGCAGGTCATACTTCTTCCAAAAATATGCTTGTTAATAATATTAAATTGTGCAATATAAGTCAAGCGTTTTTCCGCAAAATTCAATCTTTTTTGCAAAAACCGAAGATTTTTGCGGTTTAGAGCCGATTTTTAGGCGTTTTGAATGTCCGAGATATCCACAATCATATGCTTGCAATCAAGGTCTTTCAAGCCTTCTATCGAGGATTCTTCACCGCCGACAAGCACTCTTGCGCCCTTGATTCCGACAAGTTCAATCGACAATTTCTTCGTTACGACGTCGTCCGTCGGCGTTATCTCGATCTCGTATCCGCCGTCCTCGGTTTTGCGCATATTAAAGTCGATTTTGCCTTGTTCGTCAATCATCGCAAACTCGTTTTCACCGAGATAGATGCGCACTTTGACGTCGGAAAACTCGGTGGAATTGTCCGTAGCCTGCGTCATCGGGATTATGCCACCCTCTTTGACGAAAACGGGGTATTCCGCAAGCGAGAAATCTTGCTCATATACCTTTCCGCCCTCGTATTTTTTGCCGTCGAAAAAGCCCGTCCAATTGCCCTCCGGCAACCAAAACGCGTGTTTAGATACACCGTTTTTGCTCTTTTTCGTAATCGGGCAAACGAGCATTTGCTCGCCGAAGAAATATTGATTGCGCCACTTTTTGCTATACGCGTTTTTATCGTCTTTGACGTAATAATACATCGGGCAAATGAGCGGAACACCCTCTTTTGCCGTGCGCACGTTTGCGGTATAAAGATAAGGCAAAAGTGCGTGGCGCAAGCGCAAAAAGTCTTCAGCGATACTCTCGACTTGCGGATAATTCCACGGTTCTTTGCTCATCGCCTTGTTGTTGGAGTGCAGGCGGTTTATGGGCGAAAATACGCCGTATTGCAACCATCTCAAATACAATTCGTTATCGCCTTTTCCGAAGAGGTGTCCGCCGATATCGTGCGACCACCACGTGTAGCCTGCGTTGGATGCGAGTGCGGTGAAATACGGTTGCAATCGCAAACTGTTCCACACCACCCACGTATCGCCCGAAAAGCCGAGCGGATATCTATGCGAACCGAGTCCTGCGTATCTCGAAAGAATAATGCCGTTTTTACCGCCACGGCAAATATCCATCATATGATAGTGATTGAGCAGCCAGAGCGGATCAAGTCCTTTCATCTTGGATTTCGTGCCTTGTTGCCAATCTATCCACCAAAAATCAACGCCCATTTCCTCGTACGGATGGTGCAAAATGTCAAAGTATGCGTCACGGAATTTTTCGTCCGTGAGATCAAATTCCACCGTCTTTTTGGTGCTTGGATCTATACCGCACGCCCTTGCCATATCGGGATATTGCTCTTCGAAATATCTCACGCCGTCACGAGGATGCAAGTTCATTGTGACCGCAAGATTGCGCCCTTTCAAATTGCTCAAAAAGCCTTTCGGGTCAGGGAAAAGTTCCTTTTCAAAAGTATAACCCGTCCAGCCTGCGCCTTGGAAAGACTTATATTCCGCATCCTTTGGCGTGTTCTTGACGATATGCCAGTCCATATCTATCGTAGCGACGGTAAGCGGAATATTCTTGCTTTCAAACTTGTCCATAAGCGCAAGATATTCCTTATCCGTATATGCGTGATAGCGCGACCACCAGTTGCCGAGCGCATATTTAGGCAAAACGGGAGTATATCCCGTGAGCGAATAAAACTCTTTAAGTCCGCCGAGATAATCGTCCTCGAATGCAAACACGTATTTGTCAACGCAATACTTTTCTCTCGGGCTTACACTGCCGTCCTCGTTCAAAAGCACGGACTTGCCGTCGTCGATTTCACTTATTCCGTTGCTTGCAAAAACACCTTTCCTTATATGCGCCAAGCAAAAATGGTCTTTCTTTTCGCGCCTACATTTCCAGTTCCCGACAATGCCGAAAGTGCCATCCAAAGTACGAGCCGTTCCGCCGAGATTGAGACGATTGCTAATCACTCGCCAGTCCTTTTCGTCCTCCGTCTTGACATATACATTTGCGTTGTCAAGGTCTATGCAAAACATATACTTATCCGTCACAACAAGCACTTTATCACTTGTTTTTTGCACGGTAAAATGCGGATTTGCAAAATCACGGCATTCAACAAGTTGCGTGCGCTTATCCGTAAACTCACCCTTTTCAACACGGATAATCCTGTTGCTAAGCACGCTTATTCTGACGTCGTCAAACACTACGACATTCTCTTCTTTTGCAGGTGCAAGACCAACTGAAAATCTCATTTTTCAATCCTCTAAAAAGATATTTTGCTATTATATAATAGCAAGCAACCGCTACGGTGTCAATACCCGTCGTATCGATATTCCGTAACCACTCCGCCGTATGCCGATCCGCTTTGAAACGTTACGATATAAAAAAATATTTGCTTTTATCAAAGCAACCGACTATAATTGTTGAGCAGAATAGGTACTCTATGACAAAAACGAATTTACTTTCCAGATTGTACCGTCACGGTGTTCAACTTATGGCGGTCGGAATAATTACGGGTATTTGTGCGGGCGTTATCGTTACTTTTTTCAACGTAGCAGCCGAGCTGTTTTCAAAGTACGCAAAAGACTTATACTCTCTTATCCGCGAAAATCCCGCATTTGTCCCGTTGCTTTTCGTTGCACTCGCAATAATAGCGTTTTTAATATCGACGCTCTCAAAATTTGTTCCGATGGTGCGCGGTAGCGGAATACCGCAGACGGAGGGCGCGGCAAGAGGCTTGTTAGAACTAAAATGGTACAAATCTCTTCCGTCAATGGTAGCAGCGTGCCTCGTTTGCATTATTTCGGGACTCACGGCAGGCGCGGAAGGTCCGAGCATGTTTATAGGCGCAACGTGTGGCGACGGCACGAGCAAATTATTGAGATGCACGGATATGGAACGCAGATATCAATTGACCGGAGGCGCTTGCGCCGGACTTGCAGTGGCGTTTAATGCGCCGTTGACGGGAATAGTGTTTGCATTCGAAGAGGCGCATAGACGTTTTACGCCCGCGATTTTCATATGTGCATTCTCTTCGGTTCTTTCTGCAACTATAACGCGCAACGCGCTTTATCAAGCCATGAAAATGCCGATAGTATCCACGTTTTCAACTTTTTCTCTCGTTCAGATGCCTCTTAATACGTATGGATTCGTGGCATTGGCGGCAATAATAAGCGGTTTGTTGGGGTTTGGATTTTATTGTCTGTGCTTGCTTTCTCGAAAAGTCTTTGCTNNTTTGCAAAAGGATTGGGAAAAATGCTTATACCGTTTTTGGCAGCAGGCGTATTCGGACTAATCACCGCGTCTGCAATGGGTGGAGGTCATTCTTTCATCCAATCTCTCGGCACAAACGGAGGCATTGACGCGCAAAACGTAACGACCGTTTTTTCGTCGCCGATCGTAGTATCTTTAATAATTATCCTAGTATTGCGTGCAATCGCAACCGCATTAAATCTTGGTGCGGGCGTGCCGTGCGGAATATTCATTCCGATGTTGTCGATAGGAGCGTGTATAGGGGCTCTCGTGTCAAAACTCTGCGGAGTTATAGGTATGGATTCAATATACGCCGATTGTATCGTTATGATATGTATGGCAACCTTCTTTGCGTCGATAGTAAAAGCCCCGATAACTGCAATTATAATGGTAGTCGAACTCACGTGGCAGTTTACGCTGCTTATCCCTGTGATACTCGGCGTTTCGTTTGGATATATGGTAAGCGAAATTTTCGGTGCTAAACCCATATACGAAGTTATTTTGGACGGAATACTCGAAGACGAACACATACATCTCACTCGCCACACGTATTCGACCGTCATAGAAAACGGTTCAATCGCCATGAATAAACCGATACGCGACGTGCTGTGGCCGGGTAACCTTCTCATACGTTCGATAAAAAGAAACGGTGAAAACGTAATTGCGGCGTCGGATACGGTATTAAGAGTTGGTGATGAAATAACAGTACAAACCGAGTGCGTTGACTTCAACAGATTCAAAACGTGGGTTGACGAAATAGTAAAACCCCGTCAAAACCTAATAAGATTGAGTTTAAGGCGAAAAAAGACTCCTAACGATAATTCATATTGATTTTTATTCATTCAAAAGCGATTGCCTCAATAGCAATCGTTTTTAATTATATACGAATGATAATTGCAATAAACAACCGTATATAAACAATTCTAACAGAGTGCGTCGTAACTCCTCTAAATAGAGCCCCCCTCTTTCCGGACACGCCGGCATTTCTCAAAAATAACTATTTAATGCAATTCCCCCTTTCCTCAAGGTGTTTGGACTTCGGCGTTTGCGCACCGCAATCCGCCTCGTTCGCTTTGGCTACAACACGTCGCGCCCGACCGCGTTCAATTTCTTCCGCTTGCGCACGAAGTGCGCTGCACCAAGCAGATAAG
>DBJV01000015.1:420-2745 GCA_002297185.1 Christensenella sp. UBA767 | reverse complement strand
GACATAACAAGGGGACGATACCTTTCTATGCACGTGCCGAATGTCTCCCCCGCGAGCGATGTTTTCTCTTGTAGGGAAATGTCTTTATACGAGTGGTGGGAGAAATGCCGGCGTGTCCGGAAAGAGGGGGTTATTGCATTTAGAGGAGTCCCGACTGTCCCCTGTTAGTTAAATTGAACACTTCACACTTGTGCTTATTTCTTCTGTCATACACCATAAATTGTATTTCGACAAAATTTTTATTTTTCCGCTTGAAAACCGCAATCTTTCGTTGTACTATTGATAAACGCAAACGCATTGCTTTTACTGACGGCATTTTTTGTCGCAAGAGGGGATATGGAGTACGTTCAGGACACATTCGGCTCGAATCAACCGCTTGATAGCAAGGTTCAAAAACTTGTTATTCTTTTCGTATTCGACAAAATGGCGATTCCCCTTGCCGAATCCACTCTTTTGGACATCTGCTCGTCGGACAATGATTGGCTTTCGTATATGGAGTGCAAGCAGTATCTTGCCGAACTTCTTGACGCAAACCTCATCTATCGTCTGCCCAAGAGCGAAATGCTCAACATCACCCAAGACGGCATAAGTTGTCTGTCACTGTTCTTCACCCGTATTCCGTCGTCAATTCGTGACGAAATCGTGCAATACGCCCGTGAAAACCGCATGCGTTTCAAAAAACGCCAATCTTATTTTTGCGATTATTCCAAAAATGCAGACGGCACCTACACGGTGATTATGCGTATCAACAACGACATCACCACTCTTATGGAACTCAAACTTGTCGTCGCCAACCGACAACTTGCAAAATATCTCTACAAGAGTTGGGTTGACAAAGCCTCGACAACGTATTCTATCATTTACGACAATTTGCTCGAATAATCGACAACCCCCAAACGCGCTGCGGCGCGTTTTTTTTATTAAAAGTGATATTGCGCCGTTGGCGCAGTGATATTTTTTGCTAACGCAAAAAGTGATATTTGCGCATTGCGCAAGTGATATTCGCACTTTGTGCGAGTTGCGGTATATTTATTCGGGTGTGGGTGTCCCACCCTCTCGTCATTCCGAGCGGTAGCGTGGGAATCCAGCGTAGCGCATATGGAATATTCCTCAACTTGCGCTTTGCGCAAATATCACTGCGGCAACGCCGCAATATCACTCTCGCATAGCGAGAATATCACTGCACCGCAGGTGCAATATCACTGCAAGCATACACTTTCGCCATTTTGTCTATTATTTCCCCATATCTTGCCATTGACACATTGCTCGCTCCGCGTTACAATATGCTTGCAATTATTCTTTGGGTGGGTATATCCCAACCGGTGGTAATGCCGTCTTGAACGGACAAGTCCAACAGCCCCAACAGCCGATGCGGTGAGATTCCGCAACCGCCTGTAAAGTCAGACTGGGAAGGAGTAGTTAAAAGGCGTATTACGCCGACTTATCCTTCTCCGCCAAAAACGGAGATTTTTTATGAAAAAGCAAAGTGTTTTCACCATCAAATTCATCGCCTACACGGGTATGATGACAGCAATCGTTTACGTATGCACCCTTATCGGCATACCGTTCCCTGCGTTCAACTTCAACATCGGCGACAGCGCAATCCTCATCTGCGCCGCCCTCTTTAACCCCTTGAGCGCAATGATAGCAGGCGGCTTAGGCTCCTTCCTCGCGGATTTGACCACCTACCCTGCCACCATGCTTTACACCCTCGTAATCAAAGCAATCGAAGGTCTCGTCGCAGGTCTCATTTTCCAAGCAATCTACAAGTGGTATGACAAAGCGGAACACCCCGACAAAAAGCGTTTCGCCCTCAAAGTCGTGTTTGCGGTGCTCACCTGCATCGCATGCTCTATGTTCATGGCAGCAGGCTATTTCGTCTGCAAAGCCTTTATGTACGGCACGATAGAATCCGCCCTTACCTCACTACCCAAGAACGTCCTGCAAGCAACCGTTTCCACCTTGCTCGCAAGCCTCGCACTCTATGCCGCACGCCTTGAAAAAGTACGCCCCAAAACCTTCATTTCAATCGTCGATGCCGTCAAAAAATCCCCCAATGAAACCGTCGATAACACCGATTTAACAGACAACAAATCGGGCGAAAGTGCCGACGAGGAGACCTCCGACAGCACGGACGACCCCCAAGAATAACTACAAAACCAATTTTAACGCTTACACCAAAAAACGGCACTTTATCTGCGCATTTCACGCAAATAAAGTGCCGTTTTGTTTTTAATATGGAATATTCCATCAGCGCAATTTTATATTGCGCCTAACGTCACTCTTAGACAGGCGGAGCCGTACTTTATAACTCCACGAAGAGTT
>DBJV01000015.1:0-290 GCA_002297185.1 Christensenella sp. UBA767 | reverse complement strand
GTTTAGCATTCGGCGCAAAGAGAGTTTTTATAGATGGTTTTCCCCTCACTATCTATAGCCACCACGCACGGCATATCATCTACCTCAAACTCGTAAACAGCCTCCGCCCCCAATTCCTCATACGCAAGCACCTTCGCACTCTTTATACATTGTGCGTATAGCGCGCCTGCGCCGCCTATGGTTGCAAGATACACACCGCCGTTTCTGACGATTGCCTCATACACTTCTTTGCTCCTATCCCCTTTTCCGATTGTGGCAAGCACGCCCTCGTCGTAGAGCGTGGGAGCAAA
>DBJV01000016.1 GCA_002297185.1 Christensenella sp. UBA767 | reverse complement strand
GTTGTCCCCCGCTACGCGGTCGTCGTGGGTTCCCTCAAGCAGAGCGCAGAGGGGGAACGGCGATAGGGAAAACACCTTGAGGAAAGGGGAAAGTTGCATTAAAGGAGTTACGACGATACTTTATAAATAAAATGGCAGTTAATGAATGAGGAATAAAATGAGTAGAACCATTGACAAACAAAAGATACAAGCCGCAGTAAAAGATATTCTCGTCGCAATAGGCGAAAATCCCGATAGAGAGGGGCTTAAAGAAACTCCCGACAGAGTTGCCCGTATGCTCGAAGAACTTACGGCAGGATACGACGAGAGCGTATCGGGGCATTTGTCCAAGACCTTTGACGAGGTCGGTAGCGCGATTGTTGTAGAGCGAGATATTGATTTTTCATCAACTTGCGAGCATCACCTCATGCCGTTTTTTGGCAAGGTGCATATCGCATACGTTCCAAACGGCAAAGTCGTCGGACTTTCCAAACTTGCAAGGGTAGTTGACGTTTATGCCAAAAGGTTGCAACTTCAAGAGCGACTCAATGCGCAGATTGCGAATGCAATATACGAGGAACTTTCTCCCAAGGGCGTTATCGTAGTTATCGAGGCGCAGCATACCTGCATGACCGCACGCGGAGTGAAGAAAGTCGGCTCCAACACCCTCACTTACGCCGTAAGAGGCGAAATCGACGATACTGTCAAGGCAATGATACTCGGAGGCGCAAAATGAGAGGGGAGAAAGTTTACGATTTGCACGTAAGGGACAAAGTTTTTTCGAGCGGAACGCACGTTATGGCAATTCTCAACGCCACGCCCGACAGTTTTTACGAGGGCAGCAGACACCGTTTCGATGCGGTTGAAACGGCAAGAAAGTTTATCGAACAAGGCGCAGAGATTATAGACGTCGGCGGACAATCCACAAGACCGGGCGCAGCCAAAGTCGGCTCCTTGGAAGAGATGTCAAGGGTGTTGCCCGTAATTGAGCAAATCCGCGCGCAATTTCCCGATATGCCCATAAGCGTGGATACTTTTTATCCCGATGTCGCCGCAAGCGCAATCGATGCAGGCGCAGATATGATAAACGACGTAAGTTGTTTGAAATACGACGGTATGGCGCAAGTTATCGCCGAAAAAGGCGCGTCCGTTTGCGTTATGCACGACAGGCGCGATAGCAAAATCAAGGACTTGTTTTTGGACAAGGAAACGGGGCTTGCCGCTGCTATCGACAAACTGTTGAAATGCGGTGTTGATAAAAACAAAATCTTGCTCGACGGTGGAATCGGTTTCAACAAAAACAACGATGAGGACTGGCAACTTTTGAACGGTTACGACAAACTCATCGACATGTTTGACGAGTATCCGTTCTTGCTCGGCACATCACGCAAATCCATGTTCGGCGGCGAAGTGGGCGGCAGACTTTCTGCAACGCTCGATAGCACCGCACTTGCCGTAAAGCAAGGCGTACTGTTCGTGCGCGTACACGACGTCAAGGAAAACGCAATGGTAATCAAGTGCTACTCGAAGGTGTGATATGGACGTTATAATTTTGAAAGATTTTGAAGTAACAGCCTGCCACGGAGTCAATCCAGAAGAGAAGATAAATCCGCAAAGATTTTTGTTTACGGCAGAGATTTACACGGATTTTTCCAAGTGCGCCAAAAACGACGATTTGACGCAAACCATAAGTTATAGCGCCGTAAAAAAGACTTTAAAGTCCTTTTGTGAAAACAACTGCTTTGATTTGATAGAAAACCTTGCCAAACGAGGCGCGTCATTATTGCTTAAAAACTATCCCCTTGCAAGCGGTGTAAAACTCACCGTCAAAAAACCCGACGCACCAATGAGTGGCGTGTTCGATTACGTCGCCGTAAGCACGGAACTTTTATGGCATGAGGCGTATCTTGCGCTCGGCTCCAATATTGGCGACCGCAACGCATACCTTGATTTTGCAATGGACAGATTGAAGTCCGACGACAATTTCAAGGACGTCAAAGAAAGCATGAGAATCCAATCCGCACCCTACGGCAACGTCGCAACCGAGACCTTTGTCAACAGCGCGGTGAAGTGCAAGACTTTATATGCTCCGCACGAGTTGCTGAATATCGTTATGCAAATAGAAAAGGACGGCGACCGTGTCCGCAGCGAGCATTGGGGCAACCGCACCCTCGACATCGACATATTATTCTACGACGATTTGATTATCGAGGACGACGACCTTTGCGTTCCTCATCCCGACATGCAAAATCGCGATTTCGTACTTGCGCCGCTTTGTGAACTGTGCCCCAACAAAGTTCACCCGTTACTAAAACGTCGTGTGTCCGAGATGTATCACACGCTAAAAAGCAATTGACAGTCTCAAATCAATTGACTATTGCGCATATTATCCACATATGTTATCATAGAAGTGTAATAAAACACATTGTGTTCAAAAACGAGGAGGAAACTATGAGGATAATCATCAAACAAAAGTATTTCACCGTCGGCGACAAATTCAAAATCACGGACGAAAACGATGCGGTCGTATTCTTTGCCGTCCGTCAGTTTGACAGAATCATGTCCAACGTCGTGCTGTTCGACAAAAACGATAAGCCGCTTTTGCGTGTCCAAGCGGAACTCAAAAAGTTTTTCACAACGTACTTTGAGGTCAACGACGCATACGGCGCAAAACTCTTTGCCATTGACGAAAAATTGCCATTCTTCGGCTTTAAGCGTGCCAAAACAGTCGGCAATATCGACGTCAAAATCAAATGCGGTCCAATCCATATGAAAGCGTATATTTCGGATGGCAGTGGCTCTTACGACAAAACTCCCGTTGTCCGCGCACGCAAAAAACTTTTGAGCATCGCCGACACCTATGTAGTCGATATTGACGAAACCCGAATTCGTTCGGAATTTGGTGCTGTGTTGGGTATTTGGTATGATTTAGTTAAGCACAGCAAAACGCACTAAACAGCGACTGACTTTGTCAGTGCCCCGAGTTCGCCAACTCACGTACGCTTAGTACGTTAGGGTTGTCGCCCTCAAAGCACTTTCGCGTCATTCATCTGTTTATCGCGTTTTGCCCAAACTAAATTCATTTTTTAACACTAATCAAAAACAAACCATCAACAATAAATTAAACTAAAACAAAAGCCCGACGACGTCGGGCTTTTTGATAGGATTATTATCAAATATCAAAAAATACTTATCGTTCCAACCGTGTTAAGGATAAGCAACGTTACGTAGGTTACGTATCCGCAGAGAAGGAGTATTCCTTGCCAGCGTTTGAACTTGCCCATAATCAGCGCAGGGATGAGTGCAAATCCTGCAACTGCGATACAGAACGGGAAGTCAATCGTGAGCGATTGCGCATCGACGTGGAGGGCTTGTCCGGTTTTGCCGAGCGTAATAAACGTGCAAAGCGGCAGAATCAAGGACAGGTCGATGATGTTTGCGCCAATGATGTTACCAACGGACAAATCCGCTTTTTTCTTGATAATGGACGTGATAGCAGTTACGAGTTCGGGCAAAGACGTGCCGACTGCAAGGATTGTAACGCCGATTATGCCTTCCGGCACGTTCAACGCTCTTGCAAGTTCTGCGCCGTTGTCGCACATAAGTTGCGCACCCACGAAAATAGTTGCCGCGCCGAGAATAAACACGAAAATGTTTTTGGCGATATCCTTTTTCTCAATCACCATGCCCGTCTTTTTGAGCGTGATTTTTCTCGCCTCTTTCTTCTCGAAGTAGTCAAACAAAATGCCGTTGCCCTTGGGGCTGTTTTCTTCGACGGTTTCAATGCCTTTGTCGTTGAGGAGCGTATCGGAGTGCTTTTTTGCGCTGATGATGTTTTCGATAAGGAAGATAACGAACATCGCAAGGATAATTATAGCATTCCACCAATTGAAAGAGCCGTTGGAACTCAATCCCCACAAAAGCGCGATTGTTGCAAGCAAAATGCAGATTTTTGCAACGTAATCCTTGCGTTTGAGGGTAGGTGCGATAAACACGAGCGAGAACGCCATAATAAGTGCGATATTGCAGTTGACGGAGCCGACTGCGTTGCCGATTGCCATAGACGCCTGACCTTGTGCCGCCGATATGCTCGACACCAAAATCTCGGGAATAGTCGTTGCAACGCTGACTATCGTCGCGCCGATAATAAAGGTTGGAATACCCGAAACTTCCGCAATCCAGCTCGCCGCGTCAACAAACCAATCTCCGCCTTTGACGACAAACAAAATGCCGAGCGCGAGAAGGATGATATACGCCGCCATGCTGTGACCTTCCATCATACCCAAAATCGAACTTGCCATAAATTATCTCCTAATGCGTTAACGCACCGCTTAAAACTAACACTTTTTCGACATAAAGTCAATACAAAAAGAAAAACCGCTTATAAATAAGCGGTAAATCTTTTTTTGTAAATCCAATCGGATTATTCTTTATCTGCTTTTTCCTCGAGAAGAGCGGTTGCCTTTTCAACTTGTTGTGCTTTGAGAAGGTCGCGGATTTCGCGGAGCAAATCGTCTGTGGTTTCGGGTTTTGCAGCCTCTGCCGCCGCCGCTGCCTCTGCGTCTGCTTTTGCTTGAGCCTCGTCGCGAGCCGCTTTGATTGCTCTGAGTTCTTTCTTGGTGGGAACTTTGCCTTTGATAGTGGCTTTCTCTTCGTCGGTGAGGGATTCGATAAACTTGGTATCGCGTTTAAGTCCCGTAAATCCGCCTTTAACCGAGTTGATAAGTTTGATTATAGCAAACAAAACAAGGGCGGTAAGCAAGAACGTGATAATTGCGCTTATAACTGCGCCAAAATCCATAATGACAGCCTCTTTTATGACTGTGCCTGCCTCGTCCACGACAGGATTTCTCAATACGACTTGCAAACTTTTGCCGTCGCCGAGAGGAATCATATTGATGAGCGGTTGGAGAATACCTTTGACAAGTGCGCTTACAATTGCGGTAAAAGCACTGCCGATAATCATACCAACGGCGAGATCGAGAACGCTGCCTCTGTTGATGAATGCTTTGAATTCTTTCCAGAGTTTGAATTCGGGTTTCTTCATTTTCTTCATTGCTGTTTTCTCCTACGTTGATGTCAAAATAATAATACTTATCGTATTTTAAGTCAAGAAAATCGCCCAAATTAAGCGCAATAACAATTTTTCCCTTGTTTTTCAATCTGATTGACAGAGGGGAGCGGCAAGTGTACAATAATATTCGCTAGGGGTGCCGAAAGGCTGAGATGATACCCTCAAACTTGTGAGATAATCCTCGCGTAAGGAAAGCAAACTATAGTAATATCGTTTTTCACTCAAGTTCCCCCAAGCAAAGTTTTGGAGGACTTTTTTTATGGATATCGAGACTTTGAGCGACAACCTGCAATACGTCGCACTCTATCTTGCCGTAGCAATCGTGGCGGCATTCATCGTAGTCGGACTTCTCGTTTGGTTCAAGAGGCGTGACAAATTCACCGACTTCAAAAAATACGCCGTCGGCATCGTAACTGGCTTTGCCGTAACTATGGTAGTCGTGTTTGCTTACGTCAAGTTCCAATGCAACTTGTGCGATATGCAAGCCAAACTCTTTTACCCCATACTCGCAACGCTCATAACCGTGGTCGCAGGCGCAATCGCAATGCTCATAAGCTCGCTCTTTAACGACAAAGCGGTCAAGATTTCCTTTATCGCAACGGCAGTAGCAGTGCTTGGATGCTTTATCGCCACAATGGTTCTTATGGCGCAATACTACGGCGATATCGCAGAGTATTACCCGAACGCAAACCTCGTGGGTATGATTGTATCCGCAGTCGTGTTTATGGTGATAATGGTCGTGATGTGGTTCGTAGGAGACAAGCGCAAGATGAGCGACACTCGCTCCATCGTATATGGCGCAATCTCAATCGCACTTTCTTTCGCGCTCTCGTACGCACGCATTTTCAAACTTCCCCAAGGCGGTTCGGTAACGTTCGCAAGCCTTCTTCCGCTCATGGTTTATTGCTGTATGTTCGGCACGAGAAGAGGTCTCATCGTCTGCACTATATACGGCGTTTTGCAAGCCTTGCAAGATCCGTACATTATCCACCCGATGCAATTCTTGCTCGATTATCCTCTCGCATTCGGTCTTATCGGCGTAAGCGGCATATTTATGGAGAAGGGCGTATTCAAGGACAAAAAAGTCGTTGCATTCTTGCTCGGCGGCGTTCTCGCAGTAGTGTTGAGATACGCATGCCACGTATGCTCGGGCGTCTTTGCCTTCGCAGATTATGCAGATCTTGAAAAATACGACACCGCAATCGCATACAGCATGGCGTACAACTCCTTCGCATTTGTGGATATGCTCATCGCTCTCGTTGCGGGCAGCGTCTTGTTTGCGTCCAAATCCTTTTCAGCACTTATGCAAAAGTCAAGCGACTTGAACGAGGCGGCGGAAGTTTCACCCTTGCAAGAAGTCGAGGATGATGAACCCCTTGACGACATCGACCGTCAAATCATCGAAAACCAAAAAAACAACGAGGAAAAATAATTAAGGGTGGGACACCCACACCCGAACAGAACAAATGTGGAATACTCCGATTGTCATTCCGAGCGATAGCGTGGGAATCCAGCGTAGCGTAATGCGCCTTCGGCTAGATTGCCACGTTGCAACATTCGTTGCTCCTCGCAATGACATAAGGAGAATTTTGAAAACTCCATTTTCAATAAACAAATCAAAAAGCACGGTCAAGCCGTGCTTTTTTTGTTAGAAAGGTTGAAAACGATGAATTGTTTTACGCAATATATACAATCACCGTTTCGTTTTTATTGGGATTTTTCAAAAAAATCTCAAAAATATTTCAAAAATTTTTTGCAAGTCAGAATTTGATATAACGGAACACGAAAACGCCGCCCAATTTGACGTTGATATGTATCTTTCCGCCAAGCGACACGTTGCTCAGTCCTCTCGAATCGCAAGACGTCAACACAAGTTCGTCAAGCGGAAATTCGAGGTTTTTGGAGTCCGTCACGAGTGCTTTCTCGCCGTAGGGGAGTATGGATATCGTCTCGCCCTTTTGCGTAGGCATATCGAACTCTCCCTCAACGTAATAGAGGTCAAGTCCGTCCTCTTCGGCTTTGACTTTCATCCCGAGGTTGTGAGCAAGGCGCATAATCGCAAGATTGCAAAGCACGTGGTCTTGACGACCGCCGGTCACGCCGTACAGCACGATTTCGTCCGCACCGAGGTTTTCTTTTGCGTAATACACGGCAAGTTCTCCGTCGCTTGCATCCTTGTGCGTGTCGTGTTTGACGATTGGAATATCGACGTCCGTAGGCATTTCGAGAGAGTCAAAGTCACCCAAGATAACGTCGGCGTCAACGGGGCATACGCTGTATCCTCCGTCGCAGCAAAGCACCTTATCGGCTTTGATTTTTCTTTTGATTTGATGTCCGCAGTTAAGTACGATTGCAACTTTCATAAGCACATTATAGCACAAATTCCGCATTTCGTATTGAAAAGTTATATTTTTATGTTTATAATATATTATTATCTCAATATTTTACGCGAGGACAAGGCTATGAAAGAGTTTAAACTCAAAAGTTTTGACAACACCGAGATTTATTGCAGACTTTGGGACGAAGTGAACGATCCAAAGGGCGTTATTCAACTCGTACACGGCATGAGCGAGTACGCAGGCAGATACGACGAATTTGCCAGATACCTCAATTCAAGAGGTTATATCGTATTCGGCGACGACCACCGCGCGCACGGACTCACCGAAACGGACGAAAACAGAGGCAAACACCCCGGCAATATCTTCAAAAAAACGTTGCAAGACGAGTTGTTTTTCCGTGAGTGGCTCAAGAGCAAGTACGACTTGCCCGTTTTCCTTATGGGACACAGCTACGGCAGTTTCCTCTCGCAAGCGTTTGCACAGCAGGGTACGGACGTCAAAGCAATCGCGCTCGTAGGCTCCGGACACATGAGAGCCCTTTTTACGCTCGGCAAAATCGCAGTTGCTCCGATCTTCCTCGTCGCACGCAATTGGCGTCCTCGCATAGTCAATTGGGTGAGCGACAATATGCAACACTACAAAGGCGACAGCGGCAAATTGCAATGGGCAAACAGCGTCAAGGAAAGACGTGAACAAGTCATGGCGGACAGGCTCGCCCATCAAAATATGAGCGTCGGCTTTGACTACTATATGATGAAAGAGACGTCCAAATTGTACGGCAAGAAAGCGCGCGCCAAACTCAATCCTGCAACCGTTATCGGCATGTTTTCAGGCGATGCCGACCCCGTCGGACAAATGGGCAAAGGCGTCAAGAAACTCGACAAATTCTATAGAACCAACGGCATCACGACGGGACTTCATCTTTACAAGGACGCAAGACACGAAGTCTTTTACGATTGGTGCGGTGCGCAAATGCAAAAAGACGTTGCCGATTTCTTTGATAAATT
>DBJV01000041.1:19068-24209 GCA_002297185.1 Christensenella sp. UBA767 | reverse complement strand
GCAGTTGTGGAATATTCCATAATGCGCCTTCGGCTTGATTCCCACGTCGCAACATTCGTTGCTCCTCGGAATGACATATGGGGAAATGCAATTCGGGTGTGGGTGTCCCACCCTAATCAATTTTAATACACGAAAGAGAAAAGAGAGCAAAACACTTTCGTCACGAACGTGATTAAGAGGCAATAAACGGATGAAGAGCGCGAAAAAGCCACGCTCTCGGCAATCATCCTTATAATACACGAAAGAGAATAAAATGCGATAAATAGATGAATGACGCGAAAGGGCTGCCCGAACGGCAACCCTAATTTACTAATCGTAAATGAGTTGACGGGCGGACAGCCCTGACAAAGTCAGTCGCTATTTAGCGCGTTTTAGTCTCTTTCGTGAGCAACGCCGTAGGAATAGTAATTGCGAGGCACGCTCTCAAAGATTCCGTCGCTGTTAAGGGTGATGACGGTGGTGCCGCGTTGGGAATGCTCTTTGTAGATGCCGGCGTAGGCGAGGTAGTCGATGGACATGCCGTAGGTGAGGCGGATGCCGCGAGAATCGCCGTCGCGCTTGTAGAGGACGGAGAAGTTGTTGTAGTGGTCGTGGCCACAGAAGATGCCTTGCATGCCGTGCGTCAAGCCTGCCTCGAAGAGGTTGTCCGTGCTGCTGCCGCAGAATACGCCGTAGGTGCGGACACCGTTCTTTTGCTTGTCGCTCTCGCCCATCGTGCCGTAAATGAAGGTTGTGGTTGAGCCGTTGCCTTTGATTTCTTCACCGTTTTGGGGTGTTTTGCCGCTGTCGATGACGTTTGCCCATGCCTCACGATACTCGACGAGGGGGATGTGGAAGAAGGCGAGGTTGTTGACTTCGACGCCGTTGTTGGCGGCTTTGAGTTTGTCCATGCTTTCGGTGTACCAATCCACTTGGCATTGGTGGATGTTGTCGTACTTCCATGCAATACCGAAATAGTCGCCGTCGGTGTAACTGTGGCTGTCAAAGGTTACGATGGCTTGGTTGATGGGATTTTCAGAACCCGTCGGGTTTTTGACGACTATCATGTCGTTGCCAAAGCCTCTCGAGTCGTCGCTAATCACGTCCTCGTCGTCGCAGAAACCTGCGCGGAAGAGACAATATTCGAAGGCGGAATCCTCATAATATTTGCAGATGTCCTTGCGTGTATAGAGGCTGTAAAGCTCGGTGTCGTGGTTGCCGAATGCGAACGTCCAATATACGCCGAGAGATTCCATCATGTGCGAGAAAATCTTGGTTGCGTTGAGGTTGTTGAAGGTGCCTGCTTGAAAAGGTACGGGGTATGCGATGTCGCCGGTTACCACGACGAGGTCGGGCTTTTCCGCTCTTATCATGGTTGCGACCGCGCTCATTGCCCATGCGTCTTTTTGTCCCGAGAATGCGCCGCCGCCGATATGTACGTCGGTGAATTGCAGGACTTTGAAGTCTCTGTCGGCAGGCTTTGTGAACGTCCAAAAACCGAGTTCGCTATCGTAAGTCGGCTTGAGTTGCAGGCTGTTGCCGTCTGCGTCCTTGTCGTATTCGACCTTTTGGAAGTTGTTTTCCGCTTGAGTCAAAAGTGCGTTTGCGCTGACGGTGCTGGCTATGGCGCAACCGCTGAAAAAGATTGCGATGACAAGAAATACCGCGCCCGTGATAATCAAGGCTTTGACGGTCTTTTTCTTTCTTTGCTCGGGGGTGAGTTTTTTCTTCTCTTTCTTGGCTTTTGCGGACTTTTTGTCCTCGTATTCGCCGAGAATGCCCTCCGCTTTTTCGTCGGAAGGTTGCTCTTTTGCTACCTCTTCCGTTTGCTCGATTTCATCTTGCGCCAAAGTGTCTTCGGCGTTTTTGATTTCGTCGCTCATCGTTTGCCTCCTTATTTGTTGCTATATAATCTTTAATATTTTATTTATCCGTATTTATTGTTTGTTTTTCCTTGTTTCCGAATTTCCGATTATCCGTGATTGCCGAGTGATTTTCGGGGACTTCACTCTTCGCCGCAGGCGTTTTGACTTGGGTTGTGGAAGCGGATAAAAACAACTTCCGCGCCCGTCTTGTCAAAGACTTCTCTGCTCATTTCGAGCGGATCGGCATAATAATCGCCGCTGTAATAAGCGTTGCCCACTTTCATGCCGTAGCCGTAGTCGTGGAGTACCACTTTTTCGAGGCGCGCGCCTCTGCGCTTGCAGGCGTATTCGATTGCCGCCTTCTCCTCTTTTGCGCCGTCGCCGAGCACTATCGCGCGTACGTTTTCCGCAACCATTTTGATTGCTACGATGATTATCACGATGCTCATTACGATGCCGAAAATCGCATCTACCGCATAGTCAACTCGCGCCGAGACCGCAAAGGATATAAGCGAGGTGGCGGTCATGCCCGTGTCGAGGAAACTGTCCAACATAATCGCTTTTATCGCCGTGGATTTTATCTTTTTGTTGGCGACGTAATACGCAATGCCTATGGCAAGTTTGATAGGGATCGCCACGGAGATGAGGATGCAGTTTTGAAGTCCGAACCATACAGGCTCGGGCATTGCCATACGGTTGAGCGAGCGGACGAGGAAAAGTCCGCCGACCACCGCCGATACGACCGCTACGATAAAGCCTGCGAGGTACTCCCCTCTGCCATAGCCGTAGGGGGCTTTTTCGTTTCTCGGGACAAGCAGGAATATGAACACCACGAGCGTTACGAGACAGGTGATGACGTCGAAGAAACTGTTGGTGCCGTCAAGCATTATGCAAAGGCTGTTGGAGCTGAGACCGACGTACATCTTGATTGTGGCAAGCGCAATGTTAATGACCATAGCGACGGATATGAGGATTATGGATTTCTTGATTCTGTCCTTCATTCGTTGTCCTCCTCAGCGTTTTTGCGTGCGGCGTTTTTAAGTTTGTTCGCTTTGCCGTGGCGTTGCTTTTTCGCCGTATTCGAAACGGGCGAAACGTCGGATTTTACAACGCTCTCCGTGGCGATTTTGCCCGTATCGTTCGCTTGCAAATTTTGTTCGTTTTTGGCACAATCGTCGGTTTTTGCATCGATTTCGCGAGTATAAACGCTTGAATCGTGCAAAACGTCGCCGATCGTCATTGCCTTGCGGCAAGATACAATGACCACGATAAGACCGAGCGCAAACAGCGTTGCGAGGGATACGAGAAGGATGTCGAGCCAGCCTTTTCGAGAGGTCGGAACGACGTCGTCAACGTAGAAATATATCTCGCAATTGTCCTTTGAAAGAGGCACGCCGTTTATATATGCGCCTACCTCTTCAAGCTTGTCGTCCAAGCCTATGCTTATATATTTTGCATCGTTTATAGTACCTTTCCAAGATACGTAATAATCGCCGTCCGGTTCTATGACGTTGCCGTCGTTGTCGGCAAGTTCTATTTTGTATGCGCAGACGATTTTCTTGCCGTCTATGGCACTTTGAGCATCGATGAGAGTAATTTTTGCTGTCTTGATTTCAACGAAACCTTTGTCGTAATATATTTCAAAAATATTGCCGTCAGGCGCGGTTGCACTGACTCGTTTTGTAAAGACCATATAGCGGCCGTACTGCACAAATCCGCCGTAAATGCTTGCGCTCACCGCCTCGTAATATGGGTTGTCGAAAGAGGCGGTTATGGGATATACGCCGGGCGTGTCCTTGTCCGCAGAACAGTTGAGACGGACGCCTAAATCGGCTTGCGTGTCGCTGCCCACGAGCGAATCGTCTATGGTGTAGCCGACGTTTTCAATGGGGATTAAGTCCTCGCCGACAAGCGTATATACGTCGGATATGCGCACGGTGATTCTGCGTGGGGCGACGTGAAGTCTGACAGATATATTTTCAAGCGTGAAATAGTTGCCGCTTGCAGATTCAAAATTATATTTGAGGATATATTCTTGCGCTCTCGGTGTTGGGACGATTGTGCCTTTGTCGGTTGCGCCGTCGAAAAGTGCATCCGTTTGGGAGTCGCAAAGAATGAAGTGTCCGCTGCCCGTGCTTAAAAACGCCTCGTCGGTTATCGAATTGCGTATCCTTGAAGATACTTGCGATACGGATATGCCGTATTCCGCCTCAACGGTATTTATTGTCGGAACGGGCAAGGTTGCTTTGCCGATTGTGAAATTTATCGTATCGGTGCTTTTTCTTTCAACGTCGAACCATTTGTTGTCGAACATAAACCTTTCGATTGCGGTGTAGCCGACCTCGTACGCGCCTGCGTTTACGCCGCTGCCGAACGATACGGACGTTGAGAAAATGTCAGAATAGGTCTGCTTTGTATCCGTTGCGCCGACTTTGCGATAGTCAAGCCTGCTTGACCAAAATCCAACGACTGCGCTTGAATCCTCAACGGAAATCACCGCATCGCTCTCACCTTTAGTGTAAGTGATGCTCGTCTTGTTTGCGGATACCGTACCCATAGACGGGAAAATGAACGTGAAATCAAAATAGTCGTTGGCGTTCCAACTCTCCGCATCGGAATCAAAAGAGGTCTTTGTGTCGGAAGTTATAACTCTCTTTTGCAAAAGCACGCCAGAAAGAGATTGCTTTAAGGAATAATACAACTCTTCCTTTATGAAAAACTCGCCTTGCGCTGCCCAAAACGACACGTTGTCAACGGACGCGCTCCAAATTTTTTCGCCGTTTTCAAATTCTGCGGTTACAACGACGTCGATTTTGCCGTCCGCTGCATACGCAACTCCACCGAGGGAAAATGCGGTTGCCAAAACTGCCAATGAACATATCAGCAACACGATTATTGTGATTTTGGTCAACTTTTGAGCCATAATTTCCCTCGCCTTTGAGCCTTTGGACATATAATTGTAACACACGCGCACGCATTTAGCAATACGCGCGCGACAATTATGATTGTATATTAATATACAAAGATATATTTAGATTTATTGGAAAAGGAAAGAGAGTGATATTGTTGCTACGCAACAGTGATATTTTTGGCTTACGCCAAAAGTGATATTGCGCCATTGGCGCAGTGATATTCGCACCTCGTGCGAGTTGCGGAATATTCCATATGCGCCTACGGCTGGATTCTCACGGTCGCTTTGCTCCCTCAGAATGACAGCGGTGAGTTTTGAAAAAACGGTTTATAAGCGCAATTTAGGGCGTTTGTAAAAACGGCGTGATTTAGATGAAGAACAAGAAA
>DBJV01000041.1:0-19022 GCA_002297185.1 Christensenella sp. UBA767 | reverse complement strand
GTAAATGAGTTGACGGGCGGATGGCTCTGCCGAAGTTATTCGCTAAAGCAGATCGTTTTGTAAAAAACTCGCTAAATAGATGAAGAACAAAGAAGGCTCGGGGTGCTGTAAGGAACGAAGTGACGGAATAGCGATTGTTACGAAGTCAATTGCGTCCAAAGTTATTCGCTATTTAGGGCGTTTGTAAAAACGGCGTGATTTAGATGAAGAACAAGGAAAAGCCACTTGAACAGATAATTTGTTATTCGCTAAATCAAATCGTTTTGGTAAAAACGCAATAAATCGATGCATAACGAGGCAATGCCTTGCGAATGGCGACCCTAACGTATAAATAATACGTGAGTTGACAGGCACAAGGCATTAACAAAGTTAGGCGCGATTTAGTGCGTTTTTTAATGTTGATTTAAGATACAAAAAGTATTATAATACCAATCTGTAATACAGAGGTGTATTGATATGAGAATTTTACTTGTGGAAGATGAAAAGGAACTGTCGAGAGCGTTGGCGCAGATGCTGATGAAAGACAGATATGACGTGGACTGCGTGTATGACGGCGCGGACGGATTGAACTTTATATCGACGGGAATGTACGATATGGTGTTGCTGGACGTGATGATGCCGAAACTCAACGGGTTTGAGGTGTTGGCAAAAATGAGGTCGAGAAAAATCGAAACGCCGGTGATTATGCTGACCGCTCTCACGGACGAAAAAGATAAAATTGAAGGACTTGATAAAGGTGCGGACGACTACGTGTCGAAACCGTTTTCTTTCAACGAGCTTTCCGCTCGTATCCGCGCGGTGCTGCGCAGAAGAGGAAAATTGCTGAGCGACAATAAACTTGAATATCAAAACGCATCGCTTGATTTGACGACGTTTACGCTGTCAACGCAAAAGGGTTCTATCAACCTTACGGGCAAAGAGTTTGAGCTGTTGCGTTACCTCTTTGAATATCCCAACTTCGTTGCGACGAAGGAAAATCTTATACTCAAGGCGTGGGGACTTAACAGCGAATTTGAGTCCAACAACCTCGAGGTTTATATGTCATTCTTGCGCAAGAAATTGACACACCTGGACGCATCGTTCACGATAGAATCGGTGCGTGGCGTGGGATACAGACTCTCGCAACCAAAGGCATAAAAAGGTGCGCGGCGAAGGTCGCGCATTTTTGTTGTAAACGACAGAAATAAGACTTAATCATACTATTATTATAATATAAAGCGTCGATTATGAAAAAACTCAATCTTGACCTTATAAGGAAACAACGCCTCAATTATACCATTACGACAACCGTGATAGCGGCTGTTTTCTTGCTTATAGTGCTTGGCGGATTGTTTGGCGTGGTGTATGGATCGAACGACGTTTTTATAAGAAATTCACTTGTCAAGGCTCTTGAAAACCCCGAGAAACATAACGACGACGTGGTGAACGATTTGAAGTGCGTGTACGTTTATACCGCAAACGACGGCAACGTGAAAATATCAGGAAATATCGGCATTTACAGCGAAGAGGACGCAGAGGAAATCGTTGCTAAAGCGGTGGCGACGAAGGAAGGAAAATTCCGTGTGAAAAACAGATACTTCGTTGTGGCAAGCAAGGAATTGGAGTCAGGCACGCTGTACGCTTTTATCGACAGGACGTCGTATCATACGCAACTTGCGAACACTGCTATTATGGTTACGCTACTCTACTGCATATCCGTGGTATTCGTGGCGTTGCTTGCACTCCTCTCTTCGGCGAGACTTCTCAATCCCGTGGCGAGCGCAATGTCAAAACAGAGAGACCTCATTGCAAACGCATCGCACGAACTGAAAACGCCGCTTACCATTATCGGCACCAATCTGAGCGTTATTAAGAGCGAGCCGCAATCGACGGTGGCAGACAATGAAAAATGGATTGAGTCCATAACCACGCAACTCGTAAGAATGAAAGACCTTATCAACTCAATGCTGGAACTTAGCAAATTGGAGCAGAGCGAATTGCCAAAATGCCCCGTTGATTTCAGCGAGATTGCAGAGGGTGCGAGTTTAAGTTTCGAGGCGACGTGCTTTGAAAAGAACGTTAAATTTTTGTCGGATTTCAAGCCGAATATCGAAGTCTATGGAGAGGCGAAGTCGCTTGAAAGACTTGTGATTATACTGCTCGACAACGCTATCAAATATTGCGGTCCAAACGGGAAAGTGGGTGCAAAACTCACTTCCGACGGAAAGAGCGCGCATTTGTCAGTTATGAACACGGGCGAGAGTATATCCAAAGAAGAGGCACAGCACGTTTTTGACAGGTTCTACCGCTCGGACGGGGCGAGAAAGAATGAGGATAACCAAAGTTTCGGACTTGGACTTTCCATTGCGGCGGCGACCGTGAAGGCACATGAAGGAACAATCGAGTGCCACGGAATCGAGGGCAAAGGAACGGTGTTTGACGTGTATATCCCCTTGCTCAAAAAGAAAAAAGACGGAACGCCGATAATTCCTAAAAAACGCAAAAAGTTGTTTGAACTATAATCGTTCCGATATCTTAAACTATTTGAAAACACATAAAATCTAAATATGTAACGGAAAAGCGCACGAAATCGTGCGCTTTTGTTTTTGTATTAGGTTGCAAGTTTTTATTGCATTTTTGCGATTTGTCGCCGTGTTTGCAATTGCTTTTGCGAAACTCCGACTCTTCCCTATTTTGAGTACTCTACCCCTATTTTGCAGGCAATCAAAGTTTTTGGTCGCCGAATTTAATTGCGCCGGTCTTGCGCATAAGTTCGCTTACGCCGAGGGATATTGCGGCTGGCAATACGAACATGCAAAGGATTATGCCGAGCGCAAGTTGCCAATCGGGAATGACGCCCTTGGAGGCATCGATTGCGCCGAATACGCCGACAAGTCCCGACGTACCCATTCCGCCGCCTGCTGCATTGCAACGAAGTCCCATAAGTACGGCGACGAGTCCGCATACCGCGCTTGCGACGATTTCGGGAACCATTATGAGCGGACGTTTCATTATGTTGGGGATTTGCAGCATGGACGTGCCGATGCCTTGGGAGATAAGTCCGCCGACTCCGTTCTCTCTGAAACTTGCCACGGCAAAGCCTATCATATGCGCAGAGCAGCCTGCTACCGCCGCACCGCCTGCTATCATGAGCGCCTCTTCGTACTCGGCAGGGACTGCAGCCGCTACCGCTATCCAAATGGCTGCGGACGAGGTGGGCATTGTGAGCAATATACCCATGACGACAGCGATGAATATGCCGACGAGAATTTTGACGGCTACACCTGCTTGAATTGCAAGCGCCATTGCGATGCCGATGTATTCAATGAGTTTGATAAGCGGCCATGCAAGGAATACGGAAAAAAGGCACATTGCCATCATTCCGAGCGGAACGAGGATTATGTCAAGTTTGGTTTTGCCAACGTATAAGCCTGCAAGTTCGACCGTGATAAGCGCAACGACGTATGAGCCGATAGGATTGCCGGGCGCGCCGAATACGTACGTCCACGTGGCGTTGTGGCACATAACGTCAACGAGATTGCCTGCAAACGCACCGACCATACCCGTAACTGCCGCCGTGAAGATGACGAGCGGTTTTGCGCCGAGTTTGTGCGCTATGCCGATGCCGATGCCTGCGCCCATAAGCATTTTGGCGATTTGAGCAAGATACGCAAGGAAATGCGCAAAGCCGTTGTTGCCGCACCAAGAGGCGATTTGCGCCAAAATAGTGCCTGCAATAAGCGTGCAGAAAAGACCTTGCGCCATGCCTGAAAAGGCGTCGATAAAATAACGTTTGCTTGCCGTTTTGAGCCACCAAACAAATCTTTGCTTGCCATTCAACGGTGTGTTGACATAATCGAAAAGTATGCCCTCGCCCGACGGTTGCTCGTCTTGCTCGGCGGCATCAACCGTGTCTGCCGATTGTTCGTCGGTGGAGGTATCTGCCTCTTGTTCGGGTTGAACGGGAGTTTCCGCAACGCTCGGATCGGTGGTTTCTTCGTCGGTTGCGAATTGCGGTTGATCCTCTTTTTCAACCGCTTTCAAATCTCTTTCTTCGTTTTGCATATATCCCCTGTCGTTTGCGCGATATTGCGCAAACTATATGTTTATTTATTCAAAATCGACATTTTAAGTGCCGATTTTGAATATTAGTTGTAAGTTTTCAATTTGTTTGTTTATATCAAAGACGCTTATTTGCTCTCTACGTCCACGATTTGCATATCTGCGGAGGGAGCGACTTGGGTGACGTCTTGTTTTTGCTCCTTGACGGGTTCGTGCTGGGCGGACGACATAAGTTTTTCCATTGCGCCGACACAGAGGGAGAACAGGTCTTCCATAGTTTCACGGGAGATTGTGCCGCACTTTTGGGAGTAGTCCTTGGCAAGCACGGTAGCACTCGGATTGCCGTTCTTTACAAACGCGTTGGACATGTAGCCGTGCAAGGAATTGAACTTGTGTTTCAAGTCGTCGTGGCGCGCGGTTTTGAGAGGTATGTCCTGCTCGATTGCGCTTGCGTGCAAGGTGGCGACCATGTCCGTGGAGAAGGTGATTCTGCGCACGGCATCGTACTCGGCGACTTGGAGTGCGTCGCCTAAGATATCGCCTATGCAAAGAACTTTTGCGCCTGCGTACTCGGGGTGAGCCTCTACGAACTCGTATGAGCCGCAATGTCCGCTGTTTTCGCCGCCGAATGAGACATAGACTATTCGTGCATCGTCGGCGAGTTTTTCGTCTCTATCGACGAAATAGGCGTAGGTTGCCATTGCGACGGAAGTTGCCACGCCGTTGTTGGCTCGGGAATACTTTTCAAGCGGCGAGAAGTGCAAGATAAACGCCAAAATGCCGAATACGCCCGATATGAACGGGAAGATTGTGAAGGCGGATATCTTGGCTGCGACGTTTACGCCGTCCGTGCCGATTGACATCTTGAGGATGCAGAAAAGCACGAAAACGAATACGGAAACGGGCGCGATGATCATGGAGAGTTTGCGCATAAGGTCGAAATCCTTGACTGCGCTGCCGAGCATTGCGTCGTGGTTGTCCGCTATGATAAACGTGCGTGTGGGGTTGTCCGATTTGCTGTATTCGCTAACGACGTTGTAGGACACTTTCTTGGGGTAGATACCGAGCAATTTGCGCTTGCCGAGATATTGCAAAAGGATTACGCTGCCGCCTGATAAAAACATCACGAGGGATAATAGCGTAATGAGTGCGCCTGCTACCCTGCCGCCTGCAAAGGACGCGAAATAGACCGCGTAGCAAAGTGCGTACCATATGCCCAAATACATAAACGAGCCTCTGCCGAACATTGGATAGGCGTTGAATGCCTCGAGACGCGTTTTGGCATCGGTTTCGTCATGCAAACGGTTGCGAATGGCGCGAGCGCATGCGGTTTCGTCCGCACTACCAGTTATGCGATGCGGATATTTTTTGAGTTCATCAGAAAACTCGACGATGAAATCGCCGCCGTCAAGCAAATCTTCTGCACTTACGGATTTTTTGTTAAATTCGTCCATGAGAGTATTATAACAAGATATGTGTGAAAAATCAAGGTTGTAGTGTTGTTAAGGGTATATTAAAAGCACTCGCCGTGGGGCGAGTGCTTTTGATTGTTTATAGGTTGAAGGCTAATCGCACATTAGTTGAATGTGTGGAAGAACCAACCTTCGGTTGCTGCGGTGACGTCTTTTGCAAGGTCTGCAAATTCACCGGTTGTAGTTTTGTGTGCGCCAACCGAGATAGAGATGCCGACTGTTGCGTCTGCAACTTTTGCGTTGATTGCAAGAGAGAATCCCGTGCTGCCGCTCATGTTGATCTTGACAGTTGCGGATGCTGCAAGGAGTTCTGACATAAACGCTTTGTCTGCTCTGACAAGTGCCTTGATTTCGTCATCGGACTTGCCGATAAATCTAATCGCGGTGATGCCGTTAATTCCATCTTTTTTCGCTGCGAGTATTGCATCGTCGATATCTGCAAGGAGGGCTTTGAGTTTCTCGTCCAACTTGAGTTCTGCATCGGTCTTACCAACATATTCAAGAGTTACGGTGTAGCCTTCCGTCTTGCTCAAGGTGAGAAGAGTTTCATCCTTCTTTGCTGCGGTCATATTGTCGTAATTTGCAGTTGCAAGACCGGTTTTGATTTCTGCATCGGTCTTGTCCTTGTATGCATCTTGTTTCTTTGCAGCCGCGATATCTTTGTCGGTTACTTTCGTTTCAAGATATCTGATTGCCTCTGCTCTGTTGTCGTTGCGATCTTTCAAAAGACCTTGCTCTTTGATTGCTGCGGTATTTGCATATGCCTTGAAATCTTCGCTTGCAAGAGCTATTCTGATTTGATCATCGTTTTTGCCCTTGTAAACATTTCTTGCTGCAACGATTCTATCTTCGGATACGTTGTAATATGCAAGTGCATATCTTTCACGCTCTGCATTCTTGTACATCTCGATATCTTCTGCGGAGACCGTGATCTTGTCTTGGACTGCGGACGTGTTGTAAGTTGTGCCTGCGATGACAAGGAGTTTCGCCATATCGGTGATCCAGTTGCCGTTGTCCCACTTGGTGATGGACACGACGTTGCCGTCTTCAGTCATGTTGTCGTCAAATTCACGACCAATATTGGAGATGACATTGTTGACGTTGTCAACCGTGACGGTGATGCCGTCCGTGCCTGTTGTGAAGAGCGGGATAACTTTGGTGATGGTGTTTGCAATCTTCGTGAGAAGAGCAGTGTCAATTGCAGATGTGCCTGCTTTGACAAGTCCGTTTCCGCCGAGCATTTCAACAATCTTGTTGACACCTTTTTGGAACAAAGGAACGATGTTGATGTTGTCCCAAACTGCGCCCTTGAAACCGGTGTTGATGTCAAAGTAGTTGAGGTTGTCACCGTCTTTTGCAAAGAATACGTTTGCAAATTGGTTCAACACATTATAACCACCGTCTTTGGAGCAGAAAACTTTGGTGCCGTTTGCTTTTGCTGCGATTGCGTCTGTAACGCTTGCAAACTTGTTGTATTTGTACACTTCACCGTCAAGAGAAACCGTGAAATATTCATACTTACTGTCTTCTGCGATGACATCATTATCTCCAAGTTCTGTATAGAACATGCTTTGTACACCGTTGAATACATATCCGCCAAAGCAGTTGACAAGAGTTTCTGCGAGAGGAACTTCAATAGCCTTGCCTGCATCGGTTGTTGCTGTCGTCTTGATCGTGACTGTTTGATCGACTGTGACTGCAAGTCTATTGCCTACGAAGGACGCTTTGAGGAGCGGAGTTGCCGTCTCACCCTTTGCTTGATAAGAAATCGTTGCGACTGCGTTGGTGCCGTTGTTTGTTGTATTCTTGAGATCAAGTTTGCCTTTGAGAGAGACAACGAGTTGTCCGTCGAGAACGATGTCTGCAACGTTTGCGAAGTGTGAGTTTCTGTTGTCAATCAAGGACGGCTTGATTGTGATGCCGTCAACGTCGAGTGCGACTGCGAAATCAAGTGCGACGTCGGTGCTGTATTTGTCTTTGGTTGTTTCCATCTTGACAACGTCTGAGGTCTTGTTTTGATCAACACCTCTGAACTTGAGTTCGTTGATGGATACTGTCAAGGACGGATATTCGTTTGCACTTGTTGCAAGGTTCTTCAAATCTGCTTTAACGGAGAAACTTTGAACTGCATTATCTTTCTCTTTGAATTCAAGAGCAAGAACGGATGCTTTGGAAATCAAAGGATCCAAAGTTGAAAGCGCACCTGCAATAAGTTGGTTCGTTGTATTGATGGGCATGGTGTATGTTGTCACACCGTCTGCGTCTGTTTTAGGATCGCTGACCTTTGCGAACAATGTTTTACCAAGGTTGCCGCCTGTCAAAATCTTTTCAAGGTTGAGGTTGCCGTTTGCGTCATAGATATCTCTTTCGGGAACTCTCAATGCACCTGCAACACCGCCGATTGTAGCGGCGAGATCCATTTGGGTTGCTCTATAGATAAGGCTGAATACATCGTTGACGAGAACGTTCAAGTTCCAATCAGCACCCATCTTTTGGGACAATGTGGTAAGGATGCTGCCGATAGCCGCTTTGCCCTTGTAATATACGTCGGTATATTTAGTATCGGTGCCTTTGTGCCAACCTTTTTCATATGCGCCTTCAGTTTTGGGAACATAATAATATTTTTGATATTCGCCTTTTCCTTCGACTTTCTCATAGATATAACCTGATTGCATCTCTTGGTCATACACTACCATCGTTTGATCTTCGAAGATGGTCTTGCTGAGCCAGCTGCCGAGTTGGTCATTTGCATAGTCGAACGGGAGAACGATGTTTTGACCTGCGAAATCGATATAGAGATTGCCTGCGTCACCGATGAAATAGTAAACGGTTGCCCAGTTTTCTCCGGTCGCCATATCATAGACTTTGATCTTCAACGCTGTGTCTTTGCTGACGTTGGCATTGTCAAATGTGCCGTCTGTGATGTCCTTGTTCGTTCTCACATTGTGTCTATCCAAAACGGCGTCAATCGCGAATCCTACTGCGATTCTCTTGGTCACCGAATTATCCTTGGCGGACTTGACTGCAAGTTCCACACCGAGGTCTGCGCTGACTGCGATGTTTTGATTGTCTGCGATCGTTTCATTGCCGATGCTCTTGGACAATTCCCACAACTTTGCGAAATACTCACTTGCCGTGTGGCCTTGCGGCTCCGGCTCAGGCTCTTCGTCTTTGTTGCAAGCAACGAGAACGAGAGAGAGAGCAAGCACAAGTGCGAGAACAAGAACCAGCAAAGATTTGATGCTGAATTTCTTCATAATTGCCTCCTGAAAATTCTCTTTTTTCAAATATTTCCCGTCGCGCGCGTATAGCGCACGCGTATAAGGTTCTATTTGTGTAATATTATTATAACCGTAAATAGAGTAATAGTCAACACCCGATTGCAAAAACGGCACTGCGGTGATGACAACAAGTGTAACTTATTGTCATAAACCGCATTTGTTTTTGCAATCACTACCGCGCAGCCAATCTTTTGCTATCAGTTCAAGCACGGATAAACAATCCTGCCGCAGTTTCGCAAGATTGTCTGCTTGGTGACGCGCACGCTGTGCGCGGCTCCGCTGTATTGACGCAAAATGTAATTTTACGTCAATTACTGCACTTGTTTTCGCAATGGGTCTTGCGCCGAATGCTAAACACGTTGCTCAAACGGCATCACTACAAAGGGACTACAATAGTTATTGCAGTCCCTTTGTTGTATTTGTTCTCGCAACTACTACCGCACAAACGATGTGTTGCTCTCAGTTCGTGCAAGGGTAAAAACTCAAGTCACAATTTCGCCACATCGTTTGTTTGGTGCTGTGCGCACATTCGTGCGCATATGGAATATTGTATGTGGATGCTCACAATTATTCTTCGTGGAGTTATATTCTAAGGCTCCGCCTGTCTAAGAGTGACGTTAGGCGAAATAAATTTTTATTTCGCTAATGGAATATTCCATATTTAAAAAATAAACATAATCTCTTCACATCGTTTGTTTGGTTGGTGCGGCTAACGCCTTGATTCCCACGCTACGCTCGGAATGACATTTGGGATATTCCATGTTTCGATAAAGGGATAAGCACAATAAATCGATGCATAACGAGAAAGCGCCCCGAGGAGTGCAAACCCAACGTACAAGACGTACGTGATTTGCAAAACTCAGGGCGCTGTAAGGAACGAAGTGACGGAATAGCGATTGTTACACTATGCGTCAATCGCGTCCAAAGTTAGGCGCGATTTAGTGCGTTTATCCCAGTAAACCGTCGATGCCGAGAACTTGACCGCTGATATATCTGTTTTCTGCGAGGAATAGGACGGCGGAGGCGACTTCGGCAGGAGTGCCGAGGCGGCCGAGGGGGATGGAATCGCAGCACAAGTCCTCGATTTCCGCAGATGAATAGACGTGCATCATGTCCGTGTCGATTGCGCCGGGGGCGACTGCGTTGACAGTTACGCCCGAGGGGGCGACTTCTTTGGCGAGGGCTTTGGTAAAGCCGACGATTGCGGCTTTGGTTGCGGAATAGGCAACTTCCATACTTGCGCCCTTCACTCCCCAAACAGACGAGACGTTGACGACTGCGCCGTCGCCTCTTGACATCATGTCGGCAATCACGGCTTTGGTGACGTTGAAAGTGCCGTTGACGTTGACGTCAAAGAGTTTTTTCCACTCGTCAAGGGAAAAGTCTATCAAAAGTCCGCTTTTGGCAATGCCTGCGTTGTTGACGAGGATATCTATCTTTCCAAAGCGTTTTTTGACGGCATTTACCGCATTTTGCACGCTTTGTTCGTCGGAAACGTCGCAATGGAGCGCAAAAACACCGCCGAACTCGTCGTTCAGCGATTTTTCGAGGGCTAACGCCTTGTCTTTGGAATGGTTGTAGGTGAAAGCGACGTTGTATTTGCCTGCGCTCATACGCACGATTGCCTCACCTATACCGCGACTTCCGCCTGTGATAAAGATAGTTTGAGTCATAGTTTTTTTGAATTAATAATTAATAATTAATAATTAATAATTTTGGAAGGCGGAGCCTTATCCGATGCTTTTTTATTCGGGTGTGGGTGTCCCACCCACATTTATTAATTAATAATTATTAATTATTAATTTTTTAAATCAAAACAGCAACGGCAATAGGAATATTGCCGTTGCCGATGTTGTGAGACTTATTATTCCTCTTCAGGTTCGGGTCTGCCGACACCAATGTAGGTGCTTGCGGCATCTTCGACGTCTTTGTCAAACGTGACGAGGTTGATGGTGTGCAAATAATTGTCGTCGTCGCTTGCAAAGAAGAAGAAATCGTCGCCGACAAAGTCGAGTTTGAGACCGTCGGTCTTGATGCCCTCTTCGATAACTTCCTTGGCGTTGCTCGCCTCTTTATAAGAGATCGAGTAGAGTTTGGTTGCAGAAGAAGAGTCCGTGAAATACACGAGACCGTCTTTGACGTACCAAACTGTTTGGGAAGTGGTGGTCACTTGTACTGCCTCGTCCGTGCCGTTGTACCAGCAATATACGCTGTCGTTGTTGTATGCAAGTGCGCCTTCTGCATAGCCGAGGGGGAACACCGTGGTCTTTGCGCCGATGTTGAGGCGAGTTTCGCTGCCCTTTACGTCGCTTGCTTTTGCCATGAACAAACCGTCCGTAACACTGCTGCTTTCGGTGTGTGCCTTGGTGTAATAGAGCGTTGCGCTGCCGTCGCTTTCAACGTACATCGTGACGAGCGAGAAGGTGAAAACGTTGAGCGGATCGCCCGTTACGTTCTCGGTGTAGGTATTCTTGGTCGCGATAGTGCGAGTTTCACCTGCGAGCGTGGATGCGCAGAGGTTGTTGTAGTTCATATAACTTTCCTCTGTGGGGGCGCTTTGGGTGTAATAGAACTCGTTGCAATCATACTTCCATGCGACGCTGGTGACGTTCTCGGCAAGAGTGCCTTTGACTGCGCCTTTGCCGTTGTCGATGTTCTTGTTGGTCTTCATGCCCGAGAAATCGATGTAGCTGATTTTGCTGCTCTCGTAGTAATATACGCGAGTCGGGGTGAAGAGATATTCGGAAGAACGAGTGCCGATGGTGCCGATGAGTTGGGTTACGCTGCCGTCGATCTTGGTGCGCATAAAGTCGGTGTTGGTTGTGGATGCGGTGCCGTTTTTGTCCTTATCGACGTTGGGCGTTGCATAGTAAACCCATTCGCCGAAAATGGCGATGCCGCCGTTTGCGGAAGAGTTGTAAACACTCTTGGGAACAAGCACTTTGGAGGTGCTGTTGTCGATTTTGCCGTCCTTGTACTCTGCACGGACGATGCCTTGTTTGGTGGCTGCACCCCACGCTGCGTCTGCATCTGCGCCGACGTAGCCGTTGATAAAGTACACGTAATTGCCTTGTTTTACGACGTAACCGCCGTTGGACTCGACTTTCGCGGATGCGTCTCCGCCGCCGATGGCGTCCATCTTGTACGGGTTGCAAGCAACGAGACATACGATGCATACTGCAAGGATAAGCGTTGCCGCAATTGCGCTCAAAATTTTCTTTTTCATTATATTTCTCCTGGTGACAATGTCACTTTTGATATTTCTTATTTTTCCTCTTTGGGCATATCGATTTTGATATGCACTTCTCTAAGTTGCTTTTCGGTGACGGTGGAAGGCGCGCCCATAAGCACGTCGCGTGCGTTTCTGTCCATCGGGAAGGTGATGATCTCTCTGATGCTCGGCTCGTTGGCAAGCAACATCACGATACGGTCAACGCCCGGCGCGATACCTGCGTGCGGCGGTGCGCCGAACTTGAACGCGTTGTAAAGCGCGGAGAATTTCTCCTCGATGACGTCTTTGCCGTAGCCGACGATTTCAAACGCTCTTTCCATGATTGCAGGCTCGTGGTTTCTGACTGCGCCCGAACTCAATTCCACACCGTTGACGACGCTGTCGTATTGGTAGGCGACGATGTCGAGCGGATCGAGATTGTTGAGTGCGTCCAAACCGCCTTGTGGCATAGAGAACGGATTGTGGCAGAATCCGAGAACGCCGTCGTCATCGTATTCGTACATCGGGAAATCGACTATCCAGCAGAAACGGAATGCGTTTTTCTCAAGCAAATCGAGTCCGACGCCCAATTCCGTGCGTACGTAACCTGCTTGCTTTTCAACGCCCTTCTCTTCTGCCAAAATCGCGACGAATCCGCCTGCTTTGAGACCGAGTCTTTCAACGAGTGCGTCTTTGCTGTCGGTGAGGAATTTTGCAATTCCGCCTGCAAGTTCGCCCTTCTCGTCGAGTTTGAACCAATACATATTGCTTGCGCCGTTTTGTTTGGACTTTTCAACGAGGGCGTCTATCCACTTTCTCGTCTCTTTGAAGTCGTTGACGGCGATTGCCTTTATGGTCTTGCCTTTCTCGAAGAAAGGTGCTTTTTCGCTCAAAATGTCCGTGACGTCTTTGACGATGAGTGGGTTGCGGAGGTCGGGTTTGTCCGAGCCGTAATCTCGCATTGCGTCGCGATAGGTGATTCTGCGGAATGGGCCTTGGTCAACCTTGTAGCCCTCGGGGGAGAACTCCTTGAATACGCCGCTGAGGACTTCTTCCATAACTGCGAAAACGTCCTCTTGCGTTGCAAAGCACATCTCGGTGTCGAGTTGATAGAACTCGCCCGGACTTCTGTCCGCACGCGCGTCCTCGTCTCTGAAACAAGGAGCGATTTGGAAGTATTTGTCAAAGCCCGACGCCATAAGCAATTGCTTGTATTGTTGCGGCGCTTGCGGAAGTGCGTAGAAGTGTCCCGGATAAAGTCTGGACGGCACGATATAGTCGCGTGCGCCCTCGGGAGAACTTGACGTCAAGATAGGCGTCGTGATTTCCAAGAATCCGAGCGACGTCATCTTGTTGCGCAGCCAACTTACCACTTTGGAGCGGAATACGATTTTGGCTTTCACGTCGGGATTTCTCAAATCGAGGAAACGATATTTGAGACGTACGTCCTCTCTTGATTGAGTGCTTGTTGCAATCTCAAACGGAAGAAGTTCGTAGCACTTGCCCAAAAGTTCAATCTTTTCGGGCTCGATTTCAATCATACCCGTAGGCATGTCTTTGTTCGGCGCGCTGCGGAGCACGACTTTGCCTTCAACGGATATCGTGCTTTCGCGAGGGATTGCACGGATTTGCTCTTTCTTGTCCTCGTCGCTTACCACGGCTTGAGTGTATCCGTAGTAGTCACGCAATACGAAAAAGATAACCGAGCCAAGGTCGCGGACGCTGGAAAGCCAGCCGCAAAGCTTGACGTGTTTGCCCTCGTCTGATTGACGCAATTCGCCACAATTGTGAGTTCTGAGTTCCATATACACCTTTTAAGTATAAGATTTTGTATTTTTACAGCAAGTTTATACCTGCTTTTTCACATTTTTCGTGCATTTCGTCCGGCCAGAGGCTCGACTGCACTTCGCCTATATGCGCCTTTTGCAAAAGCAACATACAAAGCCTCGATTGTCCTATTCCGCCGCCGATGGTGAGCGGTAAATTGCCGCTTGCCACGTCCCTATGATAGGCGTTGTTCATTCTGTCCGTCGCGCCTGCCTCGGCAAGTTGTTTGGCAAGGCTTTGCGCATCTACCCTTATGCCCATAGAGGATATCTCTATGCTCTCGCCTAGCACCTCGTCATAGAAGAGAATATCGCCGTTTAATGACCAGTCGTCGTAGTCGGGCGCTCTTCCGTCGTGGCGCGTGCCGTTTGAAAGCAAGCCGCCGATGTTCATAAGAAACACCGTGCCGTATTCCTTGGTAAGCGCGCTTTCTCTTGCGTGCGAGTCAAGGTCGGGATATCTGTCAAGCGCCTCTTGCGTGGTGATGAAAGTCACTTCGCGTTTGAGATCGAGGTCGATGCAAGGAAAGACTTTTTTGGTTTCTTCCAATGTATCCACGATTGCGCCGACGATGCGAGATACGATCATTTTGAGGAAATCGACGCCTCGTTGTTGCTCGCTTATCACCATTTCCCAATCCCATTGATCGACGTATATCGAGTGGAGATTGTCGCACTTGTCGTCGCGACGGATGGCGTTCATATCCGTATATATGCCCTCGCCGCTGCGAAAACCGTATCTTTTGAGAGCGATACGTTTCCATTTGGCAAGCGAATGGACTATTTCCGCCTCCGTGCCGTCTTGCTCGAGAATGTCGAATCGCACTGCCCTTTCAACGCCGTTGAGGTCGTCGTTTACGCCCGTGTGGCTCTTGACGAACAAGGGTGCGGACACTCGTTCGAAACCGAAGTTCTTAACAAAGTTGCGCTGAAAAGCGTCTTTTACGTACTTGATTGCTTTTTCCGTCTCGCGTATGGTTTGCTTTGAGCGGTAGTCGCTAGGTATTTTGAGATTGTACATTTTCACCTCACTCTTCCGCTTATGCGAAAGCCCCCTTACCTCTGCGAATATCCTTGGCATTACGCCATCAAATCTCCTGCCGTTCTCGAATAGAGTTGTACGTCGCGGATGTTGCCGATGCCCGTTACGTACATCAAAATGCGCTCGAGACCAAGACCGAAACCGCTGTGCGGTACGCTGCCGTATTTTCTCAAATCCATATAGCCGGTGTAATCGTCAAGGTTCATGCCTCTCTCGACCATGGCTTGTTTGAGTTTGTCGTAATCCGCCTCGCGCTCGCTGCAGCCGATGATTTCACCCACGCCCGGAACGAGCAAGTCCGTTGCCGCAACGGTGAGACCGTCGTCGTTTTGTTTCATATAGAAAGACTTAATCTTCTTGGGATAGTTGATGACGAACACGGGTTTGTTGAAAACTTTTTCCGTGATGTATCTCTCATGCTCGCTTTGAAGATCGAGTCCCCACTCCACGGGATATGCAAATTCGACGTTGCTCTCTTTGAGGATGTCGATTGCCTTGGAGTAATCGAGGATAACGAAGTCACTGTCAACGACATGTTGGAGTTTGTCTTTGAGACCGGGTTCAAACGCTTTTTCAAAGAACGCAATTTCGTCCGGGCATTCGTCAAGCACCGCTTTGATGATGTATTTGATCATCTTGGTTGCGATATCGATAATGTCGGGAAGTTTTGCAAAAGCGACTTCCGGCTCGCATTGCCAAAACTCCGCTGCGTGTCTCGGAGTGTTGCTGTTCTCTGCTCTGAACGTGGGGCCGAACGTGTAAATCTTGCCCATTGCCATTGCCGCAACTTCGCCCTCTAACTGTCCGCTGACGGTGAGACCTGCTTTGCGACGGAAGAAATCGTTGGCGATATATTCCGCCTCGTCTTTGGCAAGAATTGCGTCCTTGTAGTTTTGAGTGGTCACTCTGAAAATCTCGCCTGCGCCCTCGCAATCGCTGCCCGTGATAATCGGGGTGTGGACGTAGGTGTAACCGTTCTCTTGGAAGAAACGGTGAATTGCGAAACTGAGTTTGGAACGCACGCGGAGCATTGCGTTCATGGTGTTGGTGCGCGGACGCAAATGCGGAATGGTGCGCAAAAATTCCATCGTATGATACTTCTTTTGGAGCGGATAGTCTTGCGGACAATCGCCCAAAAGCATAATCTCTTTGGCATTGAGTTCGTACTCGCCCTCTTTCATTGCAGGGACGACCACACCGTCAACGGATACGGATACGCCGTTTTTCAATACAGCCGCAAGTGCGGTCGGCTCGAACTGAGACTTGTCGATGACGATTTGGAGATGCTTTAGCGACGTGCCGTCGTTGAGCGCCAAAAACGCCATGGTTTTGCTGTCGCGAGCGGTGCGTACCCAACCTGCGACGTTGACTTGTTTGCCTTCGTACTCCTTACCCTCGGTAAGAATACGTGAAATGTCGATGTTTTGCATACAATTACCTCATTATGTTAAATAATTATATAAACAAAAGCTGTATTTGTAAAGTAATTTCACGCGTTTTGGCGCGCGGGCGCGTATATATGCGCTAAAAGTTGACTATCAAAGCACTTTGCACTATAATGCAAGCGAGGTGAAACTTATGTATGACGTTATAATTATCGGCGGCGGCCCTGCAGGGCTAAGCTCAGGAATATATGCGGCAAGAGGCGGCCTTAAAACCGTAATCGTCGAAAACAAAAGCATCGGCGGACAGGCGCAAACCGCACACGAAATCCAAAACTACCCCGGCATAAAAGCAATCGGCGGATTTGACCTCTGTTACTCGATGATGGAGCAATGCACGTCCTTTGGAGTTGACTTTGCTCTTGACAGAATAACCGCCTGCGATTTGCAAACCAAAAAAATCACGCTCGAGAGCGGGAACGAATTGAGCGCGAAGTTTATTATCATCGCAACGGGCGCAAGTCCGAGAAAATTGGGCGTTGAAAACGAAAAGCGTTTCCTCGGTAAAGGCGTGAGTTATTGCGCGACTTGCGACGGCGCATTCTTTAAGGGTAAAACGGTTGCCGTGATAGGCGGCGGAAATACCGCAGTCGAGGACGCACTCTATCTTGAAAAACTTGCGGGCAAGGTGTATCTTGTGCATCGCAGAGACGCTTTGCGTGCGGACAAAATACTCTGCGATAGGCTTGAAAAAAGCAGCGTCGAAGTGATTTGGGACAGCGTTGTGCAAAATCTTGACGGAAATGACAATTTGACACAAATGACACTTAAAAATGTCAAAAACAATACTTTAACAACCGTTTCGGTTGACGGGGTGTTCGTTGCAATCGGGCAAATCCCAGATTCAAGCCTCTTTGAGGGAGTGCAAAAAACGAGCAACGGATATATCGTTACGGACGAGAATATGCGCACCAATATCGAAGGCGTTTTTGCCGTGGGCGACGTGAGAGACAAGACTTTAAGACAAGTGGTCACGGCTTGCGCGGACGGCGCGATTGCAGGCGCGATTTGCGCTCAAGAAGCATAAAAATCAATTGATTTGACATAGAAAAGAGCGAGAAAAATCTCGCTCTTTTTTCGTGTTTCCGGGACTTTCGTTTCTATCTTCCACTACGGTTTTGCGATTGACATAATCGATCAAATCCGTTTGCTCCGTGCTTTTTGTACGTCGATTTCGTGCAAATTTTCGCTTTTACGACAAAATCTTGTGTGCTTTGACATCGCTATTTACATATAGTGATTATATGCATTATTTCGGTACTGACGGTATAAGAAACAAAGCGGATACGCTTTTGAGTGCGGATATTCCGTATTTTTTGGGCAAGGCTATTTCGCAAAAAGGCGGAAAAGTTATCGTTGCGAGAGACGTGAGGATGAGTTCGCAAGAAATTGAAAAGCAGTTGTGCAAAGGGTTGCTGGAAGGCTCGGCGCAGATTTGGCTTGCAGGAGTTTTGCCCACTCCTGCCCTTGCATATACGGCGCAATCGCAAAAAGCGGACTATGCCGTTATGATAACCGCATCGCACAATCCGCCGGAATTTAACGGGCTTAAGGTGTTCGGCAAAGGCGGAAGAAAACTCTCAAACGAGGAAGAGACGGCGCTCGATAATGCGATATACGAGCTTATGAACAATCCGAAAGAGGAATCTGTGGCGTTTTTGTACGAGGATTTGTGTGCGGATACTCTGACGGAAGATGAGATTTTGAGCGATTTGCACATTACGCCGTCCGTGAAAAATCATAGGATTCGCATCGTTGACGGGGCGGAATTTTTGTATGCAAAGCACGTAAAATCCATGTTTCCGCGCTTTGACGGATATAAAATTAGACTGGATTGCGCATACGGGTGTTTTGCGGCGCTTGCGCCTGCGGTGTTTATGTCGCTGGGGGCGGTGGTGTGTGCGGAGCATAATTTCCGTGACGGAGAAAAGGTCAACGTCGGATGCGGAAGTACGCATATAGAAGAGTTTGCAAGGCGTGTGAAAAAAGACGAAATCGGGTTTGCGTTCGACGGGGACGGGGACAGAGTTCTCGGCGTGGTGGATGGCAAAATTTATGACGGCGACGCTATGTTGCTTGCGCTTTCCACTCTATACAGGCTGCAGGGAAAACTCAAAAAGAGGTTTGTCGTAGGCACTATTCTTACAGGCACAAAACTGCAGCGGGAACTTGCATATCACAACACCGCCCTCATTCGCACGGACGTCGGAGATAAGCATATTCTTGACGCGCTCAATGCGCAAGGGTGCTTGCTCGGCGGCGAAAAAAGCGGGCATATCCTCATGCTCGACAGGGCAAATACGGGCGACGGACTTATCACGGCGCTCAGCATTTTAGAGGTCAAGCGCACACTCGGAAGTCTGCCAAAATACACGCCCTACCCTATGCTCGAGTTCAATATAACCGCAAAAAATCCGTCACAAACCATAATAAGCGATGAATTCCAAGCCAAAATAACCGCCGTAAACAACCTCTACGCCAACAGCGGCCGCCTTATCGTCCGCCCCAGCGGAACGGAACCGTATATCCGCGTGACTTACGAGTGTTTTGTGTCAGAATATAAGATGATTTTCGAAGATATAAAGAGAATTATGACGGAATGAAAGAATTAATAATTATGAATTAATAATTAATAATTGCGGAATATTCCATGAAAAATAAAGTGCGTCATAACTCCTCTAAATAGAATACCCCCTCTTTCCGGACA
>DBJV01000119.1 GCA_002297185.1 Christensenella sp. UBA767 | reverse complement strand
GGCACTTATCCGCTCGCCGCCTTGCGGCTCGAACTTCGAATAAGCACATTCCGTTAATAAGTACGCTCCTAATAGGCAGATTGCGTGTATAAGAGCGCCTTGAATGAGTGAGCGTTATATTAGTCCGCTCTGCAAGTTCGCGGACGGCGGTTTCTATTTCGCCTTCGAACATACAATCCATATAAAAAACGCTCACCGTTGGGTGAGCGTTTTTCGTTAGTTATAAGCGAGTGTTAGGCGCTTATTTTGGCTTTTTTCTTCTTCAAACCGAAGTGGATGCCGAGTCCGACGCCCGTGCCGACTACTGCCGTGCCCGGAATGAGTGTGGAAAGGAGGATAACCATCAATCTGTAATTGAACGTGTTTACCGCCGTCTCGCCGATGACTTCGATTTTCTTGGTGTCGCGGTTGTAGTAGTAACCGGTGAAGGTGAGGGTGTCGCCTTCGACTCTTACTTTGCCGAACGTTTGAGAATCAAGCGTATGGAGAACGCTGTTGTCTTTGTTGAACTTATCCGTAGTGGTGTCGTTCTCTTTGTAGGTGTAGAACTTGGTGCCGAGCGTGCCGAGCGTGATGTAGAGTACACCGTCGCCTGTGTAACGAACGCCCTTGTTGTCCGTTCTGTCAACCGCTTTGCCGTCCTTATCTACGAGCATAGTGGTGGTGTAGGTGTGGTCGTGACCTGCAAATACCATATGCACGCCGTATTCTGCAAACAATCTGACAAGTTGACCTCTCATAGCAACGACTTCTGCATCGGTTGCGTGAGAGCCTGCGCTGTACAAACTCTTGTGCATAAGCACGAATTTCCACTTCGCATCCGTGTTCTTCAAATCGTTTTCGAGCCAAGCAAGCTGCTCTTGACCGAGACCGTCCTTGGTCGCGTCGTTGGTGTCGAGAACGGTGAAGTGTGCGTTTGCGTAATTGAAGGAGTAATACTCGCCCGTGATTGCTTGCGCCTCGCCGTCTTTGAGAGCGGTGTAGTTGAAGTATCTGCCCATTGCGCCCGTGTTGTTCTCGTGGTTGCCCGACGTGAAGAATACAGACGTGTTGAGGTTGAGGTCTTGATAGGTGTTGAGAGCCATACCCCATTGATTGAAGTTCTTGCCGTTGTCGCACATATCGCCTGCGTTGAGGATGAAGTCGAAGGAATTGGTGCGCTCGTCGGCGAGGAGTGCCTCGACTGCCTCGTGGCTGTTGGAGTACATGCCTTGAATCATACCTTGGATGTCAGCGATCGTGAGGAATTCAAACGTATCGACGGAAGAATCCTTTGCGGTGGTGAAGGTAAGCACGTCTTTGTCGTAGCCTTGCGTCTTTACAAAGTCAACCAAAGAGAAGTAGTTTGCCTCTCCGTCAACGTAGTAGTTGCCTGCGATGTCGTAGTAGTACGTCGTGCCTGCGGAAAGTCCGGTGATGGTGACGGTATGCACATTCCAGTAAATCACGCTGTTTGCAACTGATTTATCTCTGTCGCCATACAAATACGGATTGTCGTCATCGTCCATAATCTCGCCGTGAGTGAGGCAGAGAAGTCCGAGGTCGATGAGCGGAATGTATTGCGGTTTGGTTTGCGTGAGCATATTGACGGTGATTCCGTCGAAAGTGCCGCTTGCAACCGTGTCGAGATAATCGCCGTGATTGTCGCCTGCGTTGTCCGCAAATGCGTTTGCTTGCGTTGTGGAGACTTTGCCGATTTCTTTGCCGTCTTTGTCAAGCAATCTGAAAGTGCCGTAAACGTTCTCTTCCGTGTAAAACTTCACGGTGTAGGACGTCGTGCTGTTGGTTGTGTCGAAGTTGCCCGTTACGCGAGAGGGAACTCTGCCGTTGTCTTGCGTTGCAGCATTGAACTCATCGCCGACTTCGGACACTTTGTTGAGCGTGCTGAGGTAGGACAATTCGGTGCCGCCGTAAGCGTAGCCCTCGTAGGGTTGGAAGAGCGTCACTTGCGTGGGATCCATCGGGTCTGCAAGGTCGGGATAAACGTCCGTTGCGAATGCGATGACGATATCTTTTGCGATGCCGCCGAGACCTACGTAGAAACTGTCAACCATATAACTGTCAAGGAAGTTGTTGACGATTGAGATTACGTCCGGTCCGTCGAGAGAGAAACCGAGAAGATTTGCAACCAAACCTTTGATGGTGGGGAGCAAGTCGTTGATGATGTTGAGCAAGCAGAAATCGTTTGCATCGAGGGAGAATCCTGCAGGGATGCTGAACGTGATGCCGAGCTTTTCTTGCGTAAAGCCGTTGATCAAACTTGCCGTGTCGGGGTCTGCCAACATTTCGCCAATGCTGCCCAAGCCTTTCTTCAAACTGTCGAATTGCTTTTGAGTGAGGTAGCCTGCGCCGATTGCATTTTCAAAATCAAAGTGGTGTCCCAAAATGGTTTTGAGCAAAGAGCCGTCCTCTACGAAGATAGGATCGAGCAAAGCGTTGAGGAGATTTTCTACGAACACGCCGCTTTCAAGTTGCGATTGCATATCTTTGACTGCTGCGAGCATGCGTTTGCGATATAGTGCGTTGGTGGGGAGTGATCCGCGATATGCCTCGTTCGCCGCATATACTGCTTTGTCGTATTTTGCGTCGATGGATTCGTACGTTTCGTCAAGAGAAATTTCCACGCCTGCGGTGTGTGCGGTGAGGATGAACGCTGCGATATCTTGCACTTTCATCTTGCCGATTGTCTCGTCGCCGAACGACCAGTCAAGGATTTCGCCTACGACTGCGTTGACAAAATCGAGAGCCGTGTCGTATTCTTCGATTTCGTGTGTGACGGGATTCTCGTGTTTGTAGGTAATACCGAGGTCTTTTCCGCCTACAACCGTGTCGAGAATGTATTGAACGAGGTTGACTGTGCCTGAAACCTTATCGGCTCTAGGGATGTCGGGGAAGAGCAAACCGAGTGCAAACGTCGTAACGAAACCCGTATCGTTTGCAAAATTGCTTACAACGCCGTTTACCGTGCCGACGAGTGAGTCAATCGTGTCTTGATTGAGGAAGTGGCTCACAAGACGGTCGAGAAGTTGAGAATAAATCTCTTTGTTGATGTATTCGTTGTATTTGAGAGTGCCGATACCGTTGTCGTATTGAATCATGTACGCAAGGTATTCGGGGTTTGTGCCGACAACACTGTTCCAAGCCTCTTTGATGTCTTGTTGCGAGGAATTGGCATTTTCTTTGACTTCTTTGTAATATTGGTAGTTTTTGAGGAATGCCTCTTCATTGAATTCTCTTGCGCCGAAAACGTTGTAGCTTGGCACTTCTTTGAGTGGGTTGTCGCTGATATTGTCGAGTCTAAATATTTGAGATTCGCAAGTTTCGCCGAGTTTGCCGTCGCAGTCCTTACGAGAAACGGTGACGTATCTGCGCGGTGAATCGTAGCTTACGCAAGAACCCGTTTGGAAATCGTAGAGAGTTCTGCCTTGCGCGTCGGTGTAAGACATTGCGTCGGATGCGTGCATATGTCCCGTGAATACGTAGCGAACGCCCATATCGAGCATGCGTTTTGTGGTGTATTCCCAGTTGTAAATGGTGAAGTCTTTGAGGATTTCGTCCTCTTGTTCCCAGTGCGGAAGTGCGTTTTGGTGGAAACAAGTGATGATAGTTTCTTCGCCGAGGGTGGGAGTGGTTGCGTTTTGTGCGTCGCAGAAAGCTTGCATCCAATTGATAACGCCTTCGGTGAGACGACCGCCGCAGAGGTGGTTTTGACCGGTTGCGCGATATACGTGTCTGCCCGACGTGAATGCGCTTGCAACTTCCGTAGAACTTGCGGAGTAGCGAGTATCGGTATCGATATAACCGCCGTCCTCGAGGTGTCCATCGTTTTCAAGGAAGTAAATGGTGCTCGGACGATTGACTTTGAGCCATGCAAATTCGTCCTCGCTTACTCTCGTGTAAGAGCCGATTTCTTCAACCTCTCTGTCGCTTGCGTCGATAACCATAATGGAGTAGGACGTTGTTTTGTTTTCCTTGTCGAGAATTTCAGCCGTTAAGGACAAAACGTTGTTGCTGTCGCCGAGTCCGTAGTAGAGAGCAAGTTTCTCGCTATTGGTCAACTCCGAGTTGTGAGAAACTTCTTGAAGTGCGGAACTATAGTAGTAGATGTTGAGATTGGATGCGTTGTAAGAGGTGTGATAACCGTCCGTATATGTGCCTGACCAGTAGTATTCTTCGGGGAAATATTCGGTGAGATTGAGAGCGCCGTTTGAACCGTCAAGGTTTGCGTTCGGATATCCGAGACCTGCAAAAATAAGTGCAAATTGTGCTGCACTCACGCCGTCGGAAACTCTGCCTTCGCCGTTATCTTGAGAGTAGAGTGCGCCGGACGCGTTGTAAAGGTCGTGGTTGCCCGGAGTTGCGAAAACTTGGAAATTTTCATAGCCGGGAACTTTTCTTATCTCGTTTTGCATATAACGCAATGCGTTTGCAACGTCGATAAGCGCGGTATGCTCGCCGTTCTTACTGAGGTCGCCCGAGGCAAAAACGTACATCGGGCAAGTTCCGTTTTGTGCGTCCGCTATGTATTGTTTCACTTGTTGCGCGAGTATCATACCGCTTTCAAGCACGAGTTTGGTATCGCCGGTCATCGAGTTGTAGAAGTCGCTCGTGACGTAGTTGGGATTGGTAACGTCGTGATAGCAGTAATCAACGGGGAAGTAGTGAATGTCGCTGAAATGTCCGATTTTGATTGAACTCTCATGCTCAACGGTTTGGACAGTTTCCGCGTTTGATACGCCGTCTATAATCGAGAAACTCATCACGCTTGCAAGCAAAATTGCAAGAACGACGACGAGTACGGTCGGCAGACGGTGCAGTTTTGTGTTGCTCATATTTCCTCCTTATGCGCGTATGCACGCACAAATTTATTATCAATACAATTGTATAGTATTTTATAAATAAAATCAATATCAATAGCGCAATCGGGGCGTAAAATTTGCGACGATGTTCGATATAATACATTTCGTTTTGCAAAGAACGGTAATAAGCGAAAATCGACGGAAATTTTGTGTAAAAAATATGCGAAAATTGCAAAAAATCCGTTGACAAATACGATAGACGGGAATATATTATATATGAACGATTGAATAACAGTTCAATTGTTTGAGAGGAAATATGGAAACGAACGACAAAAACTCAAATATCTATGCGATGCCCGACGACGAGGTTGTTGCCTCTTTGGCAGAACTTTTTAAGGCACTCGGCGATCCCACGAGAGTGAAGATACTTTCTTGCTTGCAGCTTTCGGATATGTGTGTTGGCGAGATTGCGGACAAAGTGGGTATGAGTACGTCGGCGGTTTCACATCAACTTCGCGTTCTTCGTGCAATCAAACTCGTAAAAGGCACAAAAGAGGGTAAAGAAGTCAGATATTCTCTCGACGACGACCACGTGACGTTGATTATGCAATGCGGCATCACGCACGTCAACGAAAAATAATAAACTAAAAACAGGGTGAAAACCCCTGATTTTTTAGGCATAATAGTTGAATAATTGTTCAATCGTCCAATTATTCAAGCAAATTAAGGACTGAACTCGCCAAGGCGAGATAGACAAATAAAATAGAGAAGGAGTATCAACTATGAAAAAAGTTTACAAACTTGAAGATCTCGATTGCGCAAACTGCGCCGCAAAAATGGAATGTGCCATCCAAAAAATTGAAGGCGTAAATTCCGCCAGCGTCAATTTTATGGGACAACGTATGACCATCGACGCAAACGACGAGAATTTTGATAGCATTATGAAACAGGTTGTTAAAGTCTGTCGCAAGATTGAGCCCGACTGCACAATCATTCTCTAAAACGCGCTATTTGGCGTGATGCCGTGTCAGAAGGCTTTGTCCGCCCAGTCACGTACGCATAAGTACGTTAGGCTGTGCGTCCAAAGCCATCTTCCTTGCCTGACGCTCAAATATCACGTTTTAGGTATTGAGCGAATAAAATTAACTTTTATAAGCGGTAAAAAACATATAAAACCTATGAGCAAAATCAAACTTACAAGAAAAGAGAGAAAAAACTTTATAAGGATAATTGTTGCGCTGACAGTGTTCCTTGTCGTGCTTATCGTAGATAAGACTGTCGGCATTGCAAAAGCGGTGGGCGGTGAATACGGCTGGCTCGTGCCGTTCTTCCTTTACTTTGCAGTATATGTCGTCATCGGTTATGACGTATTGTTCAAGGCAGGAAGAAATATCGTACATGGACAAGTGCTTGACGAGAATATCCTTATGTGCGTAGCATCACTCGGTGCGTTTGCACTCGGCATATATACGAGCGTTATGAAACTCGGTCAAGAAGGCTTTGACGAAGGTTGCGCCGTTTTGTTGTTCTATCAGGTCGGCGAATTCTTCCAAAGTTACGCCACGGGCAAATCTCGCAAATCCATTTCCTCGCTTATGGACATTCGTCCCGACTACGCGAACATCGAGCGTGACGGTAAGCTCGAGCAGGTCGACCCCGACGACGTTGCGGTCGGCACGGTCATCGTCGTCCAGCCGGGCGAAAAGGTACCCATCGACGGCGTGATCGAGAACGGCGCCTCCACGCTCAACACCGCCGCGCTGACCGGCGAGAGCCTGCCGCGCGACGTGAGCGCGGGCGACGAGATCATCAGCGGNNGGACATTCGTCCCGACTACGCCAACGTAAAGCGTGAAGACGGTGTAGTGGAGCAAGTCGATCCGAGCGAGGTTCTAGTCGGTGACGTCATCGTGGTTTACCCCGGTGAAAAAGTGCCTCTTGACGGTGTAATCGTCAGCGGAAACACCACGCTCGACACCAAAGCGTTGACGGGTGAGTCCCTTCCGCGAGAACTTTGCGAAGGTGACGACATAATCAGCGGTTGCGTCAATTTGACGTCGCAAATCGAGGTTCAAGTGACAAAAGTATTCTATGATTCGACCGTTTCTAAAATACTTGAACTTGTTGAGAACGCTTCCGGACGCAAATCTAAGGCAGAAAACTTCATCACCAAATTTTC